>WQSF01000025.1 GCA_009788065.1 Treponema sp. | reverse complement strand
GGCGGTAATCAAAATGGCGTACATACAGGAAAAACAACTTGTTCATGCGGGCAAATAAAGGAGCTAAAACAGCCATTTTCTGTAACTTCAACTTTTTGCGGTTGTTGCGCAGGGCACTTTTTGTATCATTACCAAAATGCGCTTGGAATTAAATTAAAATTAAAAGAAATAGTATCTTCACCGTTAAACACAAACGGAGAAAAACCTTGTGAATTTACATTTGAAATAATTGATTCAAAAAAGCAAAAAACCAGCGCCAAAAAAAGGTAATCGCTGCGGATGCTGTTCGCGCCTTCTAGGTTCGATGAACCTTTAGATCTACAGCTAGGTGTCGTCTCGAGCCTTCGGTTCGTGCTCGTTCCCACTCTTAGAATTGACCGCGAGAGCGGTTTTCATGACACGTGGGTTGTATATAAGTAAAAAGAATGAAAAGGTTTAAACCCAATTTTCAATATTTAAGTCTTTAATATTTTTATAATGCTCTGTGTTGTTGGTTATAAGAGTATAATTTTTATATATACAATAGCCTGCAATAAATATATCGCAATCATCAATGGTTATATTTTTTGATTTTAGATCAATATAAACGGCAAGAGATGAATCTAATATTTCTTTTGTAATTGTCTCTACACCGTATTTTGCTAATAAATTTTCAAAAGCGGCTAATTTAACTTTGGCGCAATTCTTTAACAGCCATTTTTTTATTTCATAATATACAATGGGTGGAATTACAATAGTACAGTCTTTTACCTCTTTGTTTATACGGTCTATCAATTTAACATTACCTTTTAAGTAAAATGAAATTATGTCAGTATCAAGGGCGAACTTTTTCATACTGCTTCTTCAATATCTTTGAAATTAATACGTTCCGGGCTTCCTTCTAATTCTTCATCGCTGTTTAGAATAGCTTCGCCAAATTGTTTCCAAGCTAAAATTTGCTTATGACGGTCTATTTCATCATTGGTGGAAATGGTTAAAGTGGCGCTCTGGCGACCCTTTACATCAAAAAGAGGTTTATTGGGAATAAATACGCCATTTTCAAGAAAACCGTCTACAATAAGCATGATTATCTCCTTGTAAAACAATAATATATTCATATTATGAAGTCAAGTCTGGTTATTTGTTATTCTTTTTTAAATATTTCATATAAATTAATTGCATTTTTTATAATGATACGTTGTTTACCTTTTGGAAGATTTTTAAGCGATCTTATTAACTGTTGAATCTCACTGTCAATTCCATGTAAAGGAATATGGGATCTAATCGGTGAATCTGTTCCAGTTACAAGATATTCAACGGTGACTCCAAGTACTTTGGCAATCTGAACCCCTTTATCTGCGGAAGGGATGGAAGCGTTATCACTTAGGTAATTTTCAATACTTCTCAGGCTTATATTGGCTTTGTGTGCCAATTCTTTTTGTTCTAAACCGCAGAAGTCTATAGTTTCCCTTAAATTTTCTCTAATAGCAATAATTGGGTTTTGCTTTACCGCTTGCGGCGGTGATGATGACGGCGGCAGTAATAAAAACCAAACTCCCATAGCTTCTGATTATGATATTAATAACATGTTACAAAGTGAAGGAAGTGTTATTACGATTATTTAAATAAATCCTTTAATGGATAATCTAAGGCATTTGAAATTTTCACGATTAAATCAATCGAAGGAATAACCCTTTTACTTTCAATATAATATAAATGACTATGGGAAATACCAAGCTCATTTGCTAAATTTAATAAAGAGAGCTTCTTTTCAAGCCTTTTTTGGCGAATTTTTTCTAAAATTTTTTCAGTTTCTTGCTCCATACTACTTGACTCTAAAAATAGAGTAGGTGTATACTTGAAACAACTCTAAATATAGAGTAATTATTTAATTAAGAGGAGAAAATGATGAAAAACAAAAGAAAGTGGTTAGGAGTACTGGTAATTGTGTTGGTATTCGGAATGACGGTTGTTGGGTGTGATCACAATGAAACAAAAGCGGAAAGTAAAAATAGATTAAAAAGGTTAAGTATAGCTGGAGCTGAGGGGACATTTATACAAAATAATATAGTTTCCAGAAATGTTTCTCGTTCTATCTTTGATGATAATTTAGAGCAATATTCATTTTCTGTATCTTCTGATCAAGAAATTTTAATAGAACCAGTATATTATTTTGATTCTGACGATAATCTAATTTCAACATTAATTCCTGAAGATATTATTCCTATAAATGAAAATTACTTTTTTTTAAAATTTAAGGATTATTATGATGATGAAATGAGAGAGTGGGTGAAGCCTTGGTATTTGATAAATACTTTTGACGGTAATGCAATTTCTCTTTTAGAAGGACCAAGAGGTTATGGTAGTACACCACAAATTGATAGTAAAAATAATCTTTATTATATATCATCTGCAGGGGATTCGTATTGGTCGTATCCAGCGAGACTTGTCAAGATAGATTTATCTGGTAATATTAATCCTACAATATTAGTTAATGAAAATATTTTAGGATTTTTTGTTACACCTGATGATCATATTGTATATACAGAATATCGTTTTACTGGCTCTAGTTATTATGATTATCAGTTACTACATAAGGTTTTAACAAATTACGGGCAAACCGTCCAAATCGAATTCCCAAATAATGTTAGAGCTTCTATTTCTCCACTTTTCATGTCTCTACCCAATGGTGCTCCAAAAGATCCTAAAGGTCAAGTATGGATTGGGTTGGACGGTGCTATTTGTTCATTTATTTTATCTGGACATAACTATTATGAAAATTTTGTTAGTTATAAAATTGTTGGTATACAACGTATATATATCAATGAAAATTTAGAGCAAGAAGTTATATCAACACCATCACCATTTGAAGATTTGGGTGGTTGGTATGAAATTATAAGTTTTAATGATAGAATAATCGTACTTGCTTTAGATTCAATTATCGAACTTGAGACAATTTTAAATTATAGCAATCCACGTATTGTACTTAATTTATTAGATTCATTACCATCTTATGGAATATCAGAATATGATACTTTTACATGGCAATCAAATGAATATTATTATATTCCAGGAGAAACTGAGAATGGTAATTTTGCTTTATTGAAAATCAATGGAAAAAATGATCAAATAATTGGAAATATATTACCTGATATTTATAAATACAGTTTTGGGACAAGAACAATGTCTGTAGGTAGAAGTGATGCAATAACAATATATCTACCTCTTCATAAGGTAAGATGGGATGATGGTAAAAATAATTTAGTTAATATATCCCCTGATGGAATTATTTCTGAACAGTTAGTTGGTGATGGCTTGAAAGCATTACATAGATTTTTCTAGATAAAATAACGGAGCTTAACAAGCAGTAACTGCAAAATGCCCTGTCCGGGCATTTTGGATTTCGTTCAGCTAGGTCATGGCTTTGCCATTTCCACTCTTAGAATTGACCGTAAAAGCGGTCATCCTTAACTACACCACACTTTTTTGCACTCGTAGAATGCTACACATTTTCCTTATCGGGTATAAAAAAATGTCAGTTATATAGAACGTAATGCACAAGTTATTTGAAATGTAATATAATGAAAAAAGACACTTGACTATATTTTAAATAATTGTAAAATGGAAATTATTAGGAAGAATATTTATTACTTGATGGAAAATAGCACAATGATAATTCAGTCAAATAGTATTATTGGGACTTAAACTGATATTTGACAATTTAAGTGAAGGGTAACAGCTAAAGTATTGTCTAATTGGTAATACTTTTTCGTTATAAATTGAATTTATTCCAAAACATCAGTTTTGTGATCAAATATTACACCAACATTTTTTGATGGAAGGGTATAGTCTTTTTCCCTATGTGTATACGGAACCCTAAAATATCGTAAAACCAAATTTATTTTAAGGAGAATCTTATGGAATCAAAATTTTCGGGAGGAGTTGGAGCAATTTTCCTCTTTTGTATTTGGGCACCCATTCTTTGTATTATTTCACTCGGGTTAGCGATACCGTTTGTAATATGTACAGTCATAAGATGGATTTGTAATAATTCCACCATTGGTGGAAAAAGCTACAACTTCAAATGAACGGCAGGTGGATTGTTTGGACGTTGGATTATATGGTACCTCTTAACAATTATCACCATTGGTATTTATAGTTTTTGGTCAACCAGAAACCAGATCAGATGGGTTGTTGAAAATTTAGAAATGGTTGGTTGAGTTTAGTAAAAAAACTGGTGTTTTAGAATAGTTTCAATAAATAATATATTTATCTATAAAAAAGCAAAAAACCAGCACTTAATAAACGGTAACTGCAAAATGTGCTGTTCGGGTATTTATAGTTTCATTTGGCTAGGTCGCTTAAAAGTTCCCATGCATCATTCCACCACATTTTTTTCACCCAAAAAATAAATTGAAATATTAAAAATAATCAAATGAAACTTGATTTAAATGTGAAATTGATATAATATTAATTTGGTTTAAGGATGTTTTTATGGAACTTACCCAAGAAAAGATATTGGAAAATATTAACGACCCGCGAGCATTGGAAGACTTTTATCAATCAAATAGAAATGTATTTTCAACAATTATTAAGGATATGTATAAAGAAGATTCTAATATTGTTATTAAGTTTTGGTATGTCAGGTTATTCCATAAATCTAAAGAAAAAAGCAAGGATATAAAAAAATATATTTTTACGGCAGTAATATGTTTTTTTGTATGGATTCCTGTTCAATTATTTTTAGGCTGGACGGATTTATTTGAATATAATTTGGAACCTTATCTAATCAATGCAATACCAATCACTTTTTCTATTGGATTATCGCTATTTTTTATTTACGGCGCATTTAAATTAAAAAATGTTTTATTATGTATTATCCCTAATTTTATTATTTTCTGTTATTTATTATTTTTACCGTTTCCAAATCAAGACAGCAGTTTAGGACGCGATTTAACACAATCTTTATCAAACGCTTATTATTTTTCATTTATACTGTTATGGTTTTTTGTACTATTGTCATTGTCTGGTTTCAATATTAAAAAATTAAATTATAATGCGTTTCTTCTTAAATGCGGTGAAATAATTGCATGGTCAGCTATTATTATTTTCGGTCTGTTTATTGTTTGTATATTATTTGTTTCTTTATTTAATACTATTGGGATAAATGCAAATGATATTATTTATGAAACTTTTTTATATTTTGGTATAGTGGCTTCGATTTTTATTTCATTATTAATATCTGAATATGATGCAAAAATAAAATTGTCGCCAATTATTGCAAACATTTTTTTGCCGTTAATTTTAGTATTTTTAATTGTTTTTGGAATTATATCAATATTCTCATCAATTAAACCATATTCAAACAGAGATATATTTATTACCTATAATATCATGATGGTTATTGTGATCTGCGTATTAACTTTCGTAAGTATCAATGGGATTAAAAATAAATTTATAAATATATGTTCATATATTTTACCGTTTATAACATTAGTTTTAAACTCTGTAACAATTTCGGCAGTTATATACAGGTTAAATGAATATGGAATTTCTGCAAATAAAATAGTTCTTCTTGGAACTAATGTTATCATGACAGGACATTTAATTTTTATGATATATTCGAAGGTGAGGTATAAGAAAATCGAAAGGAATGTAAAATATCTTCCGGTTTATTTTATCTGGGCTTTGTGCGTAGTATTTTTATTTCCATTAATATTTAAGATAGTATAAATAAAGACACTTCTGACAAGCATTGTAATTAATACTCATTATCATGTATAATAAAATGGATATAGTCCTGAGAGCAAGGAGCAAGTCATGAATAGAACAGCCGAAATAGAAAGAAAAACGAAAGAAACAGAAATATATATAAAACTCAGCCTTGACGGAGAAGGAGAAGCAAAGCTTGAGTTCCCTATAGGTTTTATGGCACATATGCTTAACACATTTGCCCGTCATGGGTTTTTTAATATCGAAGCGCGCGCGAAAGGCGATTTAATAGTTGATCAACACCATCTTGTAGAAGACACGGGAATTGTTTTAGGGCAATGTTTCGCGAAAGCGCTCGGAGATAAACGCGGTATTAAACGAAACGGAAGCTGTCTTTTTCCTATGGATGAATGTTTAGCGTGCGCCGCGGTTGATGTCAGCGGACGGCCGTTTTTATATTTTGACGGACAGCTTTCAAAAACGCCGGTAAAATCGACTCAAGAGAACGGAGACCAATACGATTTTCAAACAGACGTAATCGAAGATTTTTGGCAGGCTTTCGTATCCGCCGCTGGATGCAACCTGCATTTGGAAATTATTCGGGGTAGAAGCGACCACCACAAAATTGAAGCCATGTTTAAAGCTGCAGCCCGCGCTTTACGCGCAGCTTGCGAAATTGACGACAGAGCAAGCGGTATTATTCCTTCAACAAAAGGATCGCTGCCGCATTTTGAATCACCTGGAGTATTGGTTTGATCGGTGTAATTGACTACGGCGCGGGAAACCTCGGCTCTGTAATGAACGCGTTAAAAACACTATCCGCTTCTGCGCGTTTCGTCTCAGGGCCTGAAGAATTAACATCTTCGTCTTCGCCGTTTGAAAAAATTATTTTTCCCGGAGACGGGCATTTTGCCGCGGCAATGGTTTCATTGGAAAAATCAGGTTACGCGCAAGCGATTAAGGAATGGATAAAAGCGGATAAACCTTTTTTGGGAATATGCATCGGGCTTCAGTTGTTGTTTGAATATTCAGAAGAAGCGAATGCCGCGTTTACGCGGCAAGTAGAATCAACTTCCTCACGCTCGCCGACTGAAGGGAGGCTGGAGCCGCCAGTAAACGGTAAAGAGATAAAAGGACTCTGTGTAATTCCTGGAACCGTGCGGCGTTTTCCCGGGCGTAAGGTTCCGCAGATTGGCTGGAATCAGACAGAAGCAAAACCGGATTCTAAAATTTTCGCCGGTATACGCGATAAAAGTTTTTTTTACTATATACATTCGTATTACGCAGATCCTGCGGATAAAACAATCTGCGCCGCGGAGACAGATTACTATGTGCGTTATTGCTGCGCGGCGGAACGGGGCGCGCTTTCGGCAGTGCAGTTTCACCCTGAAAAATCAGGCGTGGCGGGGCTTGCGCTTTTGAATAACTTTTTGGAGGGATAAGATGCAGGCAAAAAGAATTATTCCGTGTTTGGACGTTGATGACGGCAAGGTAGTAAAAGGCGTTAAATTCGAAGGCATCAGGGAGGTGGGAGATCCTGTCGAACTTGCCCGCCGCTACAATGACGACGGCGCCGATGAACTTACCTTTCTTGACATTGGCGCTTCTTACAAAAGCCGCGCAACCCTCCTTGATGTTGTAAAAAAAGTGGCGGCTGAAGTATTTATCCCATTATGCGTAGGCGGAGGTATCCGCTCCATTGATGATATGCGCGACGCGATGAACTCAGGCGCCGACAAGGTATCTGTCTGCACATCCGCTCTGGATCACCCTGAATTGTTACGTGAAATGGCACTGCTTTACGGCAGTCAATGTGTTGTGCTGTCTATCGACGCAAAACGTGTCGAAAGCGATATTGGTCTTCGCTGGAACGCGTTTTCACGCGGCGGCAGAACCGATACGGGAGTTGACGCAATCGAATGGGCAATTCGCGCGGTAGAGCTGGGCGCCGGAGAAATTTTATTAAACTCAATCGACGCTGACGGAACCGGAGCAGGCTACGATCTTGAATTGACGCGCCGTATACTCAACGCGGTGCCGGTTCCTGTAATCGCTTCGGGCGGCGCCGGAAATCTTGAACAGATAGCGAATGTTTTGCTTAGCACGGCAAACCCGGAAATGGGTTTAACGCGCCTTGAGGAAGCTCCCGGCGCTGACGCGGCTCTTATCGCGTCGCTCTTGCACTTTGGAAAAACCACGATTAAAGAAATTAAAAAATTCGCGGAAGACAAAGGCGTTTGTGTAAGATGATTGAAAACCTGCTATTAAATCATTCTATAATAACCTGATAATAAAAGCAGATTGATTCAATACTGTATTTTTTATATAATACTCCCATGGTAATAGCTTCAATAGACATACAAAACGGCAAAGTCGTCCAGTTAAAACAAGGCGAAGAACTGGTTCTCCAGCGCGATAACGCCGATGAACTTGCGGCGGAATTCGACCGTTACGGAGAAGTCGCGGTCATCGATCTTGATGCGGCGATGGGAAAAGGTTCAAACATAGAAATGATAAAACCTCTTTTGCGCAAAGCCGAATGCAGGGTAGGCGGCGGCATAAGAACCGCTGCGCAGGCAAAAGAACTTGTCAGCCTTGGAGCACGCAAAATAATTGTGGGTTCAAACGCTTTTCGTAATCCTGAAAAAAAAGGCGCAGGCAAAGAAAACGGCGAGTTTGTTGTGAATATTGCTTTTCTTGAAGAAATGTCAAAAAAAATCGGACGTGAAAGGCTCATCGTCGCGGTTGACGCGCGCATGGGAGAGGTTGTTGTTGACGGATGGAAAACCTCAACAGGATTGGATTTAATCGAAGCCGCGAGGGTTGTTGAGCCGTTTGCGTCCGAACTGCTTTTTACATGCGTTGAGCGCGAAGGCACAATGACAGGTATCGATCTCGCTCCTGCGCAGAAATTGCGGGATGCTGTTAAATGCGGGATCACTGTTGCAGGCGGCGTTTCAACGCTGGAAGAAGTTGAAAAAATTGCCGCGCTCGGCTGTGATGTTCAACTGGGCATGGCTCTCTATACAGGGAAAATAAACCTTGCAGACGCGTTCTCTGTTTCGCTTAACTGGAAAAAAGGTCAAATCTCAGAAACGGCGGATAACTCTCTTCTCCCGATAATTGCGCAAACTCCTGACGGACAGGTTGTAATGACCGGTTTTACAGACAGAGAAGCGTTATCCGAAACTTTTAAACGCGGGAATGTTTGTTTTCACAGCCGAACGCGCAATAAACTATGGATGAAGGGTGAGAATTCCGGCAATGTGTTAAAACTTGTGCGTCTTCGTACCGATTGCGACCGTGACGCGCTGCTTGCAGTCGCACAGCCTGCGGGTCCTGTCTGCCATACAGGCGCATGGTCGTGTTTTTCAAATAACAGGGATTATTCGCTTGAGTATTTACAGGATATTATAACAGAGCGTTTTAAAAATCCCACGCCCGGCTCTTATACCGCAACTTTGGATGATGAACTTGTACGGGAAAAGGTGTTAGAAGAAGCGAAAGAGCTGTGCGAAGCGAAAAACCGCGATGAAGTAATATGGGAAGCCGCAGACCTTTTGTACTTTTCTACAGTGTTAATGACCCGAGCCGGCGTTACCGTGCAGGATGTATTAAATGAACTTGATCGCAGGCACAAAAAGTAGGAATTATGAGTGATTATTGGAACAACAGGGTTAAAAATCTTTCTCCTTATATTCCCGGCGAACAGCCCAAGGACAGGCGTTTAATAAAATTAAACACAAACGAAAACCCGTATCCGCCTTCGCCGAAAGTAATCGAAGCTGTTAAAAACGCGGCGGATGAAAGTTTACGCCTTTATCCCGATCCTGAATGTACGCAATTCCGGGAAGCGGCTGCCGCAAGATATAAAGTAAAACCTGAGCAGGTATTTGCAGGTAACGGCTCTGATGAAATACTCGCTTTTGCATTTGGAGCGTTTTTTGAGAGCAGTCAAAAAGGGTATAAAGACGCGCCTGTTCTTTTCCCGGATATTACATACAGTTTCTATCCTGTATACGCGAATCTTTGGGATATTCCGTATAAAACGGTTCCTTTGCGTGATGATTTTTCCATTAACATAGAAGATTATAAAATAAACTCAGGCGGAATTGTAATTTCAAATCCAAACGCTCCGACAGGAACGCCGCTTCCGTTAGATGATATTTTATCGCTTGCCGAATATCTGGAAAAACAAAAAAAAGTTTTAATTGTTGATGAAGCATACGCCGCTTTTGGAGCGCAATCCGCTGTTTCAAGTATCGATAAATACCCAAACCTGCTTACAGTGCATACTCTTTCTAAATCAGCGTCTCTAGCGGGGCTTCGCGCCGGTTTTGCAATCGGCAATGAAAAATTAATAGAAGCGCTATGCCGTATACGCGATTCATTCAATTCATACACAATGGACCGCCTCGCTCTTGCGGGAGCTAAAGCGGCGGTTGAAGACGTTGAATATTACAATGAAATAAACCGCCGCGTAATCGCGACGCGGGAGCGTGTAACAGCCGCGCTTCGCGCGATGGGTTTTAATGTTTTAAATTCAAGCGCGAATTTTATATTTATAAAACCGCCTAAAACAAGCGGTAAAGATTTTTTCGCCGCACTTCGCGAGAAGGGAATCCTTGCGCGGCATTTTAATAAAGAAAGAATCGCGGATTATTTACGCGTAAGCGTCGGGACAGACGATGATATGGATAAATTTATAAATGTATGCGGTGAAATAACAGGAGAATTCAATGCAAATAATACAAAGTAAAGACTTTGAAACATATTGGAAAAGTTTTATTAAGAAAGCTGACGATATAAAGCCTGAAAAAGTTGTCAGAAAAATTATAAATGATGTGCGCGTAAAAGGCGATGTGGCGATCAAAAAATACGCTAAAAAATTTGACAGATCATCTCCTGATAAGTTGGAAGTACCGTTTTCGGAAGCAAAGCGCTCTCTGGAAAAATTACGCGTGCAGGATTCTTCTTTGGTTGAAGCGATGGAACTTGCGGCGCGCAACATTAAACGATTTTCGGAAAAACAAAGAGAGCAGTTTATCAATTTTGAATATGAAATTGATTCGGGAGTTATCGCAGGACAGCGTGTGATTCCCGTGCAAAAAGCGGCGGTTTATATACCAAGCGGACGCTTTCCGCTTTTTTCTTCGCTGTTCATGTGTATGATTCCGGCTTTCTGCGCCGGCGTTGAAGAAGTGATGCTGTCGTCTCCGCCGGGAAACGACGGTCTTCCGGATCAAAAAATACTTGCGGCAGCCGCAGTAGCGGTGCAAACTATCGGCGTAAACGAACAAAAACTGCGTATTTTCGCAGTCGGCGGAGCGCAGGCAATCGCGGCTTTCACATTCGGAACAGAATCAATACCGCGCGTTGATGTTATCGCAGGACCCGGAAGCAAATTTATCGCAACCGCGAAGAAACTCCTCTACGGCGATGTCGGAATAGATTTTATCGCAGGTCCGACTGACATATTAATCATCGCGGACGGAAAATCAGATAACATTGATACGCAAGCGGAAATTGTTGCCGCTGACATGCTTGGTCAAGCTGAACATGACGCGGACGCGCGCGCAAGAGTTCTTGTGCCAAGTGAAGAATTCGCTGATAAAATCGCTTTAGCGGTTGAAAAGCAGATAACGGCGCTGCCCGGCTCAAAAACCGCGCGCGCGTCGCTTGACGCAGGCGGATTAATAACGGTTTATCAGAATAAAGAAGACGCGGTTCGTATCGCGAATATAATCGCGCCTGAACATCTGGAACTGCAAGTCATGGACGCTGATACATGGATCGGTCAGCTAAAAAATTACGGCTCTCTTTTTATCGGCTCTCTCAGCGCAGAAGTTCTCGGCGACTATTCAGCCGGAATAAATCACACATTGCCGACATCGCAAAGCGCGCGTTTTACGGGCGGCTTATCTGTAAGGCATTTTATTAAAACAGTCACAACTTTAAAATGCTCCAAAACCGAAAGCTTCGAAAAAATTCGTAACGCCGCGGAAATACTCGCACGCGCGGAAGGTCTGGAAGCTCACGCATTAAGCGCAGCGAAAAGAAAGAGTTAATCAGAAGAGGTTCTCGCAGAGACGCAGAGGACGCGGAGTTGTTGTCCGCAATTGTTTCTTTAAAACACAAATATTCGACTACTTACAGAAATTCTTCTGTTTAAGAGCGTACTTCAAATTAAACGCGTCTCTCTGCGATCTTTGTGCCCTTCGCGCCTTTGCGAGAAATCTTTCCTAATCTTCCTTGTACCTACAAATTACCGCGTTTAATTTTCTTTGTCGTTGTCATTTCCATCGGTTTATCGAGAATTGTAAATTTGTTGATTTTTTGGTACGGCAGTAATTTCTGGTTAACCTCTAAAATGATCGCGTCAACTCTGGTTTTAATTGCCTCGGCATCGGGAGTTTCACCCTTTGCGTTTTTGTGCTCGGGATTCGGATAAACAAGAGCTTCAATTCCCTCTGTTTTCATTTTTTGGTCAATTATGTAACCGCGGATTAAAATCTGATCGATCTCTTCATATAACTGGAATTCATTTTCGATTTCTTCGGGATAAACGTTTTTGCCGCCTTCCGTTACAATCATGTTCTTGCCGCGCCCAGTAAGATACAGATAATTTTCGCTGTCCATGTATCCAAGGTCGCCTGTTTTCAGATATCCGTCTTCGGTAAAAGCGGCTGCGGTTTCTTCCGGCAGATTGTAATAGCCGAGCATAACCATAGAGCCCTTAACAATTACTTCTCCTACGCCGCGATCGTCGGGATTGAGAATCTTCATATCAACTTGCGGGCAAGAACGGCCTACGCTGGTTTCTTTGTATGCTTCAATCGGGTTAATGGCGATAATGGGTGATGTTTCCGTAAGCCCGTAACCCTGAACAAAGTCAATGCCAAGCTGGTTGTATTTTCTGAATACGCTCGGTGCGAGAGGGCCGCCTCCGCAGATGCATATACGAATCGATGTTAAGCTCGCTTTATCAAGAATAAATTTGAACATTTTTTTGCCGGGATTAACTTTAAAAACTTTTTTGATAACTCCTGAAATTCCCATGAGGAAGGAAATAAGGCCGTAAACGATGGGACCTTTCGCTTTTAACCCGCGAAGAATACCGGAGAGGACTTTATTAAAAAGCATCGGCACGCCGAGCAGCATTGTTATCTGCGCTTCTTTCAAATCTTTTAATATTTGCGATGTTACCATTCGCTTTCCAAAAACCAGTTCAGCGCCTACAGAAATTGTTTCGATAAAAACCGCAAGCATTGTGTAAGCGTGATGAATCGGCAGAATGGCATAAAAAACATCGGTATGTAAAATGATAAGAGGCGTTCCCTGGGCAAGATAAGCATCCGATACAAGATTTTTGTGCGTAAGAATAACTCCCTTTGGAATACCCATTGTTCCAGATGTAAAAAGAATCGCGGCGATGTCGGTTTCTACCGCTTGATCGATTTCTGCATGCGGTCCGTCAAGATCGTAAATGTATGTTCCGACGCCGCGCTTTAAAGATATTATCGATTCAAGAGCGGTCAGGTTTTGTTTATAATGTTCATGTTTTTCTTCATCAACAAAAAGAATGCGCGTTCCTGAAACCTTAAGTAAAAGATCTGTTTCATCATTTTTTAACTGGTAATCGATTGGAACGACAACGGCGCCTGTAAAAAGAATTCCAAGATAGGCGATTGTCCATTCAGGCGCGTTCTTTCCAGTAACGGCAACTCTGTCGCCTCTGCGGATTCCTTTACTGTAGAGCCAGCGCGCGACCGCCTCAATCTTTTTTAAGGATTCCGTATAATTCAGACTGATTCTGTCCGGTTCGTAGATTGTAAAGCAGGCGCGTTCAGGATACCGGGAAACGGTGATCTTAAACATTTCCGGCAATGTAGGCCACTGCCCTGTAAAATTTTTACCCCTGTAATCATTTAAAAATTCCCAAGGTTTTTCGGTGTACGGAACAGACATTTTATCCTCCAAATTAAAATAATATATATGAGCTTAATAATAACCTTACGACATTATGACATAAAATAACAGATAGTATAGCGTTATTTATGTAACTTTCGTCAGATTTATGATATATATAGATAATGAAGATTTCGTTTAAAAAATGGGTATTTTTATCCGTATGTTCGATTTTTATCCCTTTTTTTTCCTGTACTGCAAGGATAGACGGCGCTTTGGCGGCGAATGGCTCCGCGGATATTACAGTTAATATATCTTTAGGACAGAGAATAACGTCTTTAATTCGTTCTTTCTCCGAAGCCGGAGGCATGCAGGCGGAACGGATAATTGACAGCGCTTCTATCGCAAAGTCGATGACAGGCTCTCCGGGAATTTCAAGCGCGATATTTCGAAATACATCCGCGTCCGCGGTCGAAGGGAGGATAGTCATTTCCCGCGTATCTGAATTTTTATCAGGCGGTGATTTTATCATATTCGAGCAGAAAAATTCGGGCGGCCGATGCGTTATCAATCTTAACCGCGAAAATGTTCCCGCGATTCTAGGAAGTCTTTCGCCGGATATTACCGATTATTTAACTGCCATACTTGCGCCGATCGCGATAGGCGACGAAATGACCAAAACCGAATATTTGGATCTTGTCGCCTCATTTTATAATAGAACTGTGAGCGACGAAATAGCATCTTCAAAAATCCGCGCGTCAATCGAATTTCCTGCAAATGTAACCGCCGTAAAGGGAGGAACTTCTTCAGGCCGCCGCGCAGTCTTTGAAATATCTGTTCTTGATCTTTTGGTTTTAGAAACACCGCTGGTTTACGAAGTTATCTGGTAGCTTGGTACACATGAACCACGGATTAGCACGGATTTTTCGGTGTGTTGTGAGCTGACTGCGATAAACCTACCAGTTCTTTCTTAGTTCAGGATTACGCAGATTATTTTTTAGGTTTTGATCTTCATCTTCCCTCTAATCCTCTTGAATTCTGAAGTATGATAAAACTTTTTGGTTGACGCAGGTACAGGAAACAACACCCAGAGAAATCAGTGCTAATCCGTTTAATCCGCGCTAATTCGCGGCTGCTGTACACCAATTCCGTGCTAATCCGCGGTTTCTGTACACCAATTCCTTGTATTGCTTTTTTTGACAAAAATCTATAAAATGTCCGTATGGCTGCATTAACATTGGGCGAAAGAATCGCCGAAATCAGGAAAACTTATTCATTAAGTCGTGAAGTTCTGTCCGAACGCTCAGGTGTTACGGCAGACTTAATCTCAAAAATCGAAGATGACGGGCTGATCCCTGATCTTGCTCCGCTCATTAAAATATCCCGGGGGCTGGGCGTACGCCTGGGCACACTTCTTGACGACCGCGAACAGCTTGGACCTGTTATTTGCAGAGCCGGAGACGCTTCTGCCTCAAGTCGTTTTAAAACAGGGCTTCCAGAAGGAACGGCGACTGACAAAGGTCATCACGGCATGAGTTTCTACGCGCTTGCCGCCGATAAAACAGGACGCCACATGGAGCCTTTCATTGTTGTGATCGAGCCTGACGCAATGCAGGAAAAATCCGCGCACGAAGGCGAGGAATTTATCTACGTGATGGAAGGAACTCTCACGCTTGAATACGGCAATGACAAGGAAACATTAAAAACAGGCGACACTGTTTATTACGATTCGATTGTGCCGCATAAAGTACTTTCTGCGGACAGCAACCCTGTAAAAATTTTAGCGGTTATTTACACGCCTGTTTAATTATTTATTAATAGAGGAAAAGAAAATGGAATACATAGAGAAAACTCTCAGTCAGGTGCTGCGCGATAAAACCAAGGCGCATCCCAATCACGACTTTCTTGTTTACGCCGATCGCAACTTGCGTTTCACGTACCTTGAATTCGATAAAAGAGTGGATGATTTCGCGAAGGGTTTGCTGAGCATGGGCGTAAAAAAAGGCGACCATGTCGGTATTTGGGCGACAAATGTGCCTGACTGGAACACCGTGCTTTTTGCCTGCGCTAGAATCGGCGCTGTTTTGGTTACGATCAACACAGGTTATAAAACTCACGAGCTTGAGTTTGTGTTAAAACAATCGGACATGGTTTGCTTGTGCCTTACAAACGGCTGGCGCGATTCTGATTATATCGCGATGACAAACGAGCTTGTGCCTGAATTAAAAACAGCGCAAAGAGGGTACATCAATTCTGAAAAATTTCCGTTTCTAAAATATGTCGTGCATATTGGACAGCAAAAACACAGGGGAATGTTCAGCTTTAATGAACTTCTGCTTCTCGGGCAGCACAGCGACCGCGCTCAAATGCTTGAAATCGAAGCTTCGCTTGATACCAACGATGTTGTGAACATGCAGTACACGTCAGGTACAACAGGTTTCCCGAAAGGCGTAATGCTAACTCACAGAAATATTTTGAATAACGGTCTTGGCATCGGCGATAATCAGCGTTTAACTGAAAAAGACATTGTGTGTCTGCCCGTGCCGCTGTTTCACTGCTTCGGTCTTGTGCTAGGCATGATGGCGATTATTACCCACGGATCAACCGCCGCTCTTGTAGAATGGTTCGATCCCTTGCTCGTGCTTGCGACCATTCAAAAAGAAAAGTGCACAGCGGTTTACGGAGTGCCGACAATGTTTATCGCCGAGCTAAATCATCCCATGTTTAAAATGTTCGATCTATCAAGCCTCCGCACCGGTATTATGGCGGGCTCTCCGTGTCCCATCGAAGCAATGCGTCAGGTAATAGATAAGATGTACATGAAAGAAGTTACAATCTGTTACGGGCTTACAGAATCTTCTCCTGTAATGACGCAAACGCGTTACGACGACGACATTACAGTTAAAGTGGAAACTGTAGGGCGAATGTTACCCGGCGTTGAAGTTACAATCCGCAACCCGGAAACAGGCGAAGAATGCGCAGACGGCGTTCATGGCGAATTTTGCTGCCGAGGGTACAACACCATGAAAGGTTACTACAAAATGCCCGAAGCAACCGCAGCGTGCATCGACAAAGACGGCTGGCTCCACTCGGGGGATCAGGGTATAAAAGACGCGAACGGCAATTTTAAAGTTACCGGGCGTATCAAGGACTTGATAATACGCGGGGGAGAAAATATCTCGCCGAAAGAAGTGGAAGATTTTTTATACACAATGCCCGGTATCAAGGACGTGCAGGTCGCGGGAATCGCAAGCGAAAAATACGGCGAAGAAGTCGGCGCGTTTGTCGTTCTAAAACCGGATGTGACAATGACGGAGGAAGATGTACGCGATTTCTGCCGCGATAAAATCGGAAGGTATAAAATCCCCAAATACGTTTTCTTTGTGGACGGCTATCCGCTCACTTCTTCAGGCAAGATACAAAAGTACCTGTTACGCGAAATGGGAAACAAGATGGCGGCGGAGCGCAAAGATTAGTTTGCTGCGCCCGTTTGCGCGTCTTTTTGATCCTTTCTGTACATCAGCACATGAATCACAACAACCATCGCGCTGAGCGCGAGACCGAACAGGTCAGTTAAAATGCCGGGGTCTATCAGCATGAGACCTGCTGTAATGGCGAGAAGTCTCAGAGGAACTCCCAGTTTTCTTAACATGAATCCTTCAATGCCTATGGCGATGTTAAACATTCCCACAATGGAAGTGATAATTATCTGCGCAAACGATAACGGAGTGGTGCCGATAAAAAGCATTTCAGGGCTGAAAACAAATATAAAAGGGACTATAAATGCCGCGATTGCAAGTCTTGTCGCGTTTACTGCTGTCAGCATAGGGTTTGATTTTGCGATAGCGGCTCCCGCGTACGCGGCAAGAGCGACAGGCGGTGTTATGTCTGCAAGAATTCCAAAGTAAAAAACAAACATATGAGCGGCAAGAAGCGGGACTTCGACTCCGATCGCTTTTCCGGCGTTCAATACCATGGGGGCGGTTATTGTCGCCATGATGACATAATTCGCTGTTGTGGGAACTCCCATACCTATAATTAAACATGTTAACATTGTAATAATAAGCGCTATAAGAAGGCTTGTTCCGGTAGAAGCGAAGAACGGATTATTTACTATTGTTGTAAGCTGGCTTATCAAAAGCTGACCGATACCCGTAAGAGAAACGATGCCAATGATTGTTCCCGCAACCGCGCACGCGACAGCGACGCTTATTGTGTTTCTTGATCCGTGGGTAACGGCTTCTAAAAAACCCGAAGGCGTAAAGCGCGTGTCTTTTCTGAAAAAGCTGACTACAATAGACGACAAAACGGCGAAACACGCGGCGTAAGCGGGTGTGAAACCTATTCCCATCAACACTACCAAAAGCACAATGGGCAAAAAAAGATAACCTTTTGTCAGCAGTAACGGAAGAAATTTTGGTATGGATTCTTTCGGCAGTCCTTTAAGTCCGAGTTTCTTCGCTTCAAAGTGGACTACAAAAAATATTCCCGTAAAGTAAAGGATTGCGGGAAGTATCGCGGAGCCTGCGATAACAAGGTACGGAATGCCTGTAAATTCCGCCATAAGAAAAGCCGCTGCGCCCAGAATGGGAGGAACTATCTGCCCTCCTGTAGAAGCTGCGGCTTCAACCGCCGCGGCAAACTCAGGCTTGTAACCTGTTTTTTTCATCATCGGGATTGTGACGCTGCCCGATCCTACCGTGTTCGCGACAGAGCTGCCTGAGATCATTCCTTCAAGGGCGCTTGCGATAACTGCGACTTTTGCTGGTCCTCCCGAAGTAAAACCTGCGACCGAGTTTGCAAGGTCTATAAAGAAATGCGCGATTCCGGTTTTTTCCAAAAACGAAGCCAGAAAAATAAATAAAACGATAAAAGTAGAGCAGACTCCGATTGGAGTTCCGATAATTCCGTCTGTGGTATAAAAAAGTTGATGTATAATTCTTCGAAGCGCGCTGTAGAACGAACTGCCGTATGAAAAATTATAAATAAAACCGTATGTAATGAAACCTGTGGCAACAACAAGAATCGGAATACCGACAACACGGCGGCAGAGTTCCGCGAGAGCCAGAATTCCGATAACGCCGACTATAACATCCATGGGCTGGATTAAAATCGCTCTGTTAATGATAGTTTGAAAATTTATTACATAATAAAAAAAAGAACCGGAGCCGATAACGGCAAGAACATAATCATACCACGGAATATAATTGACACGCTTTGTCATTCCCTTCCTTCGCGGATATATCAGGTAGCCGATGAAAACAAGTATGCCGACAAAAGCGCTGCGCCTTACCTGTTCTGGCAATGTCGCGATTAATGTTACCCAGAAAACATATACGGCAAAAAGAATTAAAAGCGCTTTGATTATTTTATCTGGAATGCCTGTAAAATGACGCACGTTGGATTCGCGGTCAAATTTTGCCATCAACTCTTCGGTTTCTTCTTCTGATAAAATATGATTATCATCGTATGCCTGACTCATCCTATTCTCCTATTTAATCCGCAGTGTAACGTGGGCGTTTCTCCCGCACAGATCTCTTAAACTGACACTGACATCGCCTGTTATAAGAATATGATCAGACACAGTGCCGACAATATAATTTAATTCGCTGAATTTTCTGTTAAATCCTGATATGACGTAAGCGTCACCGTCTCTTTCCATAGAAAGCCCTTCTTCAAGGTCTGTCTGCATTCCCGCTCCGAAGGAGTAAAAACGCACCGCCGCGCTGCTAATTGTTTTTCCTTCTATCTTATATATTTCACGCACAGCGCTGTTGTTTACAGAATGGATAAACTCAACGGCAAACGTATCCGTGTCTTTTACAGTCTGCCGTCCGTAAATTTTGCCGGAAGAAGTATCGGCGATTTCAATCACAGACGCTTCCTCCGACTGTTTCTTACACGATAAAAAAGTAAAAGAAACGATCGCGATTAAGACAATTAAATCACAGCGCGCCAATTTCTTTAAAGTATTTAGCCGCACCCGGGTGGAAAGGCACCGAGATACCTTCTACCGCGTACCGCACAGATAATTCGCTTCCTTTAATATGAGCGGCTTCAATCTGGGCTTTGCTTTCAAAGAGGTTTTTTGTTAATTTGTATACAGTATCTTCGCTCAACTTATTGCTGACAATGAAAGTCGCTTTAACCGCTACGGTTTGAACCGCGGTGTTTTGTCCTCTGTAGCTGCCTGCCGGAATCGGATACTTTGTATAGAACGGATGGTTCGCGATCAGTTTTGCCGCGTACTCGTCGTTAATTTCAAGAATAACAATATCTCTGCTTGTAGCAAGATCGATAATCGCGGGGGTAGGAGCGCCTGCGACGCAGAAGAACGCGTCAATTTTATTATCGCGAAGAGCGTCGGCTGACGCGCCGAAGCTTAAATTCTGTTTGCCGATTTGATCGAATGTAATGCCGTAAGCGTCAAGTATCTGTCTTGCGTTAAATTCAACGCCGCTTCCCGCGTCTCCTACAGAAACATTTTTACCTTTTAAGTCGGCGATTGATCTGATACCGGACGCCGGGTTAACCACAACCTGGCATACTTCGGCGTAAAGAGCCGCCATGCTGTTAAAACTGTTGATCTTTTCACCGTTAAAAAGATCGACTCCGTTCCACGCGTAATCCATTACGTCGTTTTGGACAATGGCAATTTCAACTTCGCCGGCGTCAATTAATTGAATGTTCGCCTTAGAAGCTCCGGTTGATTGAACGCTGACAGGTATTTTAGTCTGTTCGCTTAAAATCTGCCCGACCGCTGTGCCGAAAGCGTAATAGGTGCCCGTGCTTCCGCCTGTAGCCATGCGTATCTGCTGGCTGCCGCCTGAGCAGGCTATTATTCCAAAAGATAGAACGATAGCCAGCGCTGCAAATGTAATTTTTCTCATGATTCCTCCAATTGGTTCATTATATTTTTTTTTGGAGGTTTATTTCAAGGGATTTTAAAAATGTTTTTACGCTTTTCATTGTTAAATTGAAGTATTTAAGTTATTCTATATGTATGAAACCTAAAACTAATCAATTATTTATAATAATTTCCATTTTTACGTTGTTTTTTGCGCCTAATTTACCGGCGAACGGCATTTCACAGGGGTCTGTTTCCGAAGATTATATCTGGTTTGTGTCGGGGGAAGGCGCGGCGGTTGCCGGCGACGATAAAAATCCGGGAACAGCCGAGAAGCCTCTTGCCTCGGTACAGCAGGCTCTTACCCTGATTAGAGCCGCTTACGCGGGCGAACGGTTTAAAACCGCGACAATCAGGATCGACGGTAATATTTCTTATACCGAAAGTAAACCCGCCGGCATTGCCTTAGCGGATTTTTCTGAAGCGCCCCGGTATTTGGGTATGATTGTCGTTCAAGGTCAAGGAGCGTACCCCGCCGTTGTTTTACGCGGTTCTTCCGATCCAAGGCGGATGGATACGGTTGACGCTGGCGGCAACGGGCGCGTTCTTTACATCGAAGACGGCAACAATGTGGCAATAGAAAATCTTACATTGAGGGGCGGCAGGGCAAACACGGGCGCGGGCGTTTATGTTTCAGGCAGCCGCTTTACATTGGGAAGGAATTCTTTTGTGCAGGATAACGAAGGCGGATTCGGCGGAGGCGTTTGTATCGAAGAAGAGGGAATCCTTGTTATTCACGGAAGCGTTAAAGACAACAAGGCGGAAAACGGCGGAGGTGTTGCGCTTCGCGGAAAAGCAGTTATAGAACTGTATGGAACTGTCAGCGGTAATTACGCTGCGTCTTCAGGAGGGGGAATATTCCTTGACGGCGCGGAAGGGATTATAAGCGGCGGAACGATCATAGGTAATGAAGCGCGCGGCGGCTCAGGCGGCGGCGTTTATTTACAGCAGAAGGAAGCCGTTCTTGTTATAAACCGCGCGGATATTTCCGGTAATAAGGCGCGTTCGGGCGGCGGAATTTTCGCGGTTGCCGGAGCCGGTATCCGCGTATACTCGTGCGTTATGCGAAATAACGACTCGAGGGCGGGCGGCGCCGCCGCGCTTCTGAACGCTTCCGCCGTATTGCATGACGCTGACATAAGCAGTAATACTGCCGTAAACGGCGGCGGCATTTTAATCGCCGCAAGTTTTGTGTCAATGTCAGGCTGTGTTATTCAAAACAACAGCGTTACAAGTTCGGGCGGCGGAATTTTCGCCGGAATAGTCGATGAAGTTCCGGCGGAAATTATAATGTTAGACGGGGAAATTAAAGACAATGAAGCTGAGATTTCAGGCGGCGGAATATATGTGATGAACAGTACGTTTAATATGACCGGCAAAAGCGTTATTCGAAACAATACTGCCGTAAACGGCGGCGGAATTTACGCGACTGTCAGGGATAATATCAATATAAGCGAGAACGCGCAGATAGAGGGAAATACGGCTAAAAACGGAAGCGAATTATTTATAATTAATAATACTAACTATCCGCTGGGCGCAAACCCGGCGGACGGTGTTTATAAAGAAGATTAGGTTTCGTGCTTTTGAATGGGGCTGTGCTGGCATCCCATTGAATTTCCTATTACTACTTTTCCGCAGTAGATGCATTTGCTCGCGCCGTGTCCGTGGACATGTTTGCGCGTAGGAGCTTGCAGGCAGCCGTTACCGTAACCGGATTTGCCGCAATACATACATCTTTTTTCGTTCGTGTTGTGCTTATGAAGTCCGTTAACGCTTTTTGGACAGCCCGGGCCGAATTTCGTCGATCCGCAAAGTTCACATTTGGTCATAAAAACCGCCTATTTGCTTGAATATGTGATATTATCGGCATTTAAGGCTATTTTCTTGATTTATAGGCTTTTTTTACTTTCTAGCGGAAAATTTCTACGCGGTTTCTGCCCAAATCTTTCGCTTTTCGAAGGGCGGAGTCGGAAATTTCGATAAGGTCTTCAGTTGTGTTGGCATGGGCAGGCGCGATCGCGATACCGATGCTGGTGCGCGTGGTTATTAATACATTTTCATCGGCGCCGGGAGCCGCAGGAACTTCGACCTCTCTGTTCGCTATATTTTCCCTGATTCTTTCGGCAACCCTTGACGCGTCGCTCTTGTCGGTATCGGGAAGAAGGACGGCGAACTCGTCCCCGGAAAGGCGCGCCGGAATATCGCCGGGGCGCAGGCAGGAACGTATGGCTTCGGCTGAAGAATTAATTACAAGGTCTCCGGCTTTTGTTCCGTATCTGTCGTTAATACCGTGAATCCTGTCGAGGTCCATCATGAGAAGCGACATAATGCGGAAATTCATCGATGAATTATTAAAGCGCTCTTTAATCGATTCTTCCAGAAAACGCCTGTTATACAAACCTGTCATTTCATCTGTGATTGCTCTTCTGCGCGCGGCTTCACCCCAGCGGATCAGATCGCTGTAAGATTTTGACGATTGATCCAGCCACAGATTCTGCACGACGCTTATTGAGCGTAATATTTTACAGCCGATTACAGGATGCCACACAATTACTTTGTAAAAATCTATAGAACGGAATATTAACACAACGGAATCTTCAGCCGCTTTTAACGTCGCCGATCTCGGCTCGTGGGCGATGATTGACATTTCGCCGAAAAAATCGCCTTGTTTTATGTCGAATAACCATCTTTGAGTACCGTCAGATTGAGAGCCGAAAGCGTTTAAACTGCCAGACAACAGAACAAACATATCCTGCCCGTAATCGCCTTCTTCGAATATAAGATCGTCTTTTTTTATATGAATCGGCGTGATAAATTTTGCCACTGTGACAAATTCTTCATCGGTAAGGTTAAGAAAAAGCGGCGTTTCTTTCGCGGAGGAAACAATCGCCGTTGAAAGAACGGAGGCTAAATTCTCACTCATGGACTGCCTCCGTTTTTACATAATGCGTTATCCTGTTTCCGCCGTCGCGCCAGTTATCCAAAAGGGAGCTGTAGTTGCCGATAAAAAGGCTGTCCCATTCAGGATCATCCTGAGGCCATACAGTCCATGAAACTGTTGCGGAAAAATTAAATTCGGGAATATCGTCTTTGGCTGGAACAGGTTCCATCTCCATAATTGTGACCGCCAGTTCGTGCGCGATTAACTCAGCCTGCGACGGACCGAAGTCGTTAAAAATTAATCCGACCTCGTTGCTTTTAAAACGCATCGGCCATCCGTGCCCGATATGCCGCGTTAAATTTTTTAAGATGACTGCGATTCGTATCATCGCTTCGTCGCCTGCGCTGTGCCCGCGCGAATCGACAAGGGTTTTAAACCTGTCCGGCTTAACCATTATCAATGCAGACGGGTCTTTTAGCACGTTCGTAATTTCATCGGCGATAAGAGTCTGCTTCCATAACCCGGTGCCGGGATCTTCATACGCTCTTCTGTGAAGCTCCTGCACCCATGACATATTATTTAAAATTAATTTGCGCGTCGATTTAATGCGCCCCGTCATCATTACAATGGCGCTTAAAAGAATACTGCATATTGACTGCGGGTCCTCCTGCGCGAGCGATTCCATTGAATGTCCCGAACCGGGAAAGACGACAAGCCGGGAGTCTTCGGCGGCTTCGGCGCACGCGTTGTATTCCGCGCCTCGGGCAAAGTCAAAATCGCCGATTGTGTCCCCTGCGGTAAAACGAGCCATTTCTTCTTCGCTGCCGTCGTCGTTTTTATTAAAAACGCGGATTTCGCCGCTTGTTAAAAAATAAAATTGAGTCGCTTTTTCTCCTGATGAGAATAATGGCTTATTTTTATTAAGATTCAGCGATCCGCAGCGGGAAATTATAAAATCCATCTCTTCTTGTCTAAGACTGGAAAAAAGTTCCGCTCTTTTTATAGACCCTAAATCCATACCGACCGCGTCCATACACTAATTATGGTCTTTTTTGCATAAATTGTCGAGCTATTACCTTGTATTAATATTGATCTTTTAGTAGACTGAGATAGTTATTAACTAATATTACTTGTTTAATATAACACTGGGGGTATATATGACGGTATCAGAAGCGGTTTCTCTATTGGAAGGCGAGATTTTTTGCGGAAAAGAAAACGGGGATCGGGAGATTCTTTCCGCCTGCGGAGCCGATTTAATGAGCGATGTCATGGCTTTTGTTAAAGAAAGAGTTTTGCTTCTTACTGGCCTTGTTAATCCTCAGGTTATAAGAACCGCCGAACTATTAGATATTCATGCGATCATTTTCGTCCGGGGCAAAAACCCGTCTGCGGACATGATAGATATGGCTGTCGAATCGGACATAATTCTAGGCGGAACTAAACTGCCGATGTTTGTCTCCTGCGGCAAACTCTACGAAGCCGGTTTAAAGCAAGGCGGCACCCGCCAGATTTAATCTGTTAATAAATTGTTCTTGTGTTCCAAGTTATATATCTCATGATCTTCTTTGAAGCGCTTTTTTAAAAGCAGTGAGGTCTACACCGTTTTCGCGTCCTTTGGGGAGAAGTTCTTCCTCGGCTGCGTCAAGTTTGAAGGGACGCCTTCCTATATGCTCAGGGTAGTGGGCATCCGATCCTGTTATTAACGGATAATTGTAAGTTTCTAAAAGCGGAGAATTGAGATCTCCAAATCGCGAGAGCGGAGGGATGCGCACACATTCTACCGCCGCCCAGGAGCCTTGCACAAGCACGCCCAACTGGCTTGTCATGGAGAAGGCGGGGCGGTCAATATGAGCCGGAATAACAATGCCGCTGTATTCGTCCGCTTTTGCGCTCAGTACGTCCACGCTTATTTCCGCAGCGTTAGGTAAAAAATATTCAACCTCTCCTAAAATGTTATCGTCTTCGTCGACATAAACCTGATCGCCTGTTTTTTCGGGGTTGTTAAGAAACGGAGTGATGATCGAATAAATATAATCGCCGAAAGCCATCGCGGCTTCCAACTGTGAAAAAAGCGTAACCATGTGAATTTCTTCCTGAGTGGTTACTTCCATACCGTACAACGGAATTACACCCAGTCGTTTACAGTGATAATCAAAAGCCGGGCTGTTGAGGCTTGAGTTGTGATCCGTTAACGCAAGAAGCCCGATATTTTTTGAGGCGGCGGTTTCTACAAGTATCCGCGGAGACAGTTCAAGTGATCCGCATGGAGACAAACATGAATGATTGTGAAGATCCGCCAGCATAACAGACTCAGGTTTTGATTGCGGCGTAGAGTCTGCCTGAAACGGTAAACTGGTTTTCTTTGGTTCTTATTACCGCAATTCCTTCGTCTTTTGCCGTTTCCAGCATTTCATTGTCCTGTACGGGGCGGTTGTTGCAAATGATGACCAATGAAATATTTACAAGGGTTGAAACCGCTATGGTGTTTTTATGCGCCTGAATTGTGATAAGAGCGCCGCCTTCTTTCGCGTTCGCCATTACATCTGAAAGAAGATCCGAGGTGTACGCGCCTGTGAGGGCAGAGTCTTCAAATTCATCCTGCAAGATTTCCGCGCCAAGCATTGCCGCAGCTTCGCGTATGGTCATATACACTCCTTATAGCGGTGATATACCCGATTCCTGTTTCGGCGAATTTATAAAAATAACGGAGCGCACGGTTGTGCCTTCTCCCAGTTTTGAATTAATTGTAAATTCGTCGCTGACACGTTTTGTGTTAGCGAGTCCCATCCCGGCGCCGAAACCGAAAGAGCGAACCATCTCGCTTGCGGTAGAGTAGCCTTCCTGCAAAGCAAGAGTCAGGTTTTCTATACCGGGTCCCGTATCGGCGGCGACAATGATCACCTTGTCAGGCTGGATGGAGCAGCTAATCGTTCCACCGTGCGAATGAACAACCTGATTTATTTCCAGTTCGTAACTCGCTACGGCTACGCGCCTAATTATCTGCGTATCTATATTCAATGATTTCAAAGCCTTTTTTATTTCCGTAGAAGCGCGTCCGGCTTTTTCAAAATCCAGTTTTGTCGTTGCAAATTCCATTTCCGAATATCCTACTCTTGTTGAATTTTTTTGATG
>WQSF01000024.1 GCA_009788065.1 Treponema sp. | reverse complement strand
TGGGAGGGGTAGTATATTCTTTTCTATCTGTAAACAACATTTAAGCCTAATCTGTTAAAGGTGCTTTTCCAGTTTTCTTTAAAATTCTTTTTGGCAAACTCAAAATTAGCCTGGCCGTTTTCAATCATTCTGTATTTTAATTCTGCTTCAAGTTCATTTATAGCCTGGAATACGTGTTTTTCTGCATCTCTGTTTTGCACAAAAATATTGGATGTGAATGTCTTAATGTGATTAAAATTACTTACTTTATAATCAAGTACATCGATAACGATTGAAGAATCATTAACATAGACAGTTTTGCCGTCTTTGCTCACTTCGAACTGTATGGAATCCGGATCTTTTACGCCAAGTTTAACGTAAGAATCATATTCAACAAAAACAAAAACTGTGCCTATGTTTAATCTCCAATATTCTTTTTTATCTATTTCTATTACGCTAAGATTCTTCGGATGAAATATCTCCATCGCGGCAATCTCGTTAATAGTTTTGATTGTCTGTTCACCTACTGAAACACGTACATTTGTCAGATCTGATCTGTTAAAACGTTTTTTTAACCCGTCAGTTATACTGAATTTAAAAACGCTTTGAGCTATTAAGATTAATACAAACACAGAAAGAATTACAGCAATTATTTTAAAAACAAATTTCATTATCAGCTATCCCTATTTCATTTCTATATGTTCGCAGATTGTTTTAATCGCGAAAATATTATTTTTGTGAGACTATAGTTTTTCAAGCCGTCCGCATGCCTCTTCCACATCCGCTCTGTGACCAAAAGCCGAGAAGCGGATAAAACCCTGCCCCGCAGGACCGAAACCTGCGCCGGGAGTTGTGACAACCTGACACTTTTCGAGAATTTCAGCGAACACTTCCCAACTGTCTCTGCCGGGGAAATGAGCCCAAATGTACGGAGAATTGTCGCCGCCTATGCATTTTATACCGCGTTTAATCAGAGCGTCTCTTATCAATTTAGCGTTACCCAAATAAAAATCGGTTAACTTGCGTATTTCCTTTAACCCAATATCGTCTAACGCGGCAAGCCCGCCTTCCTGCGCAATGTTTGACGCGCCGTTAAAAATAGTGCCTGCGATACGATTCCAGTCCGCGTTGACGCTTTCACCTCCGGCGAATTTAATCGCTTTCGGCACGATTGACCAGCCAAGGCGGACTCCTGTAAAACCAGCCGGTTTTGAGAATGAATTTACTTCGATGGCGCAAGTGTCAGCTTTATCAATTTCATAAATCGTTTTGGGAAGATTCTTGTCTCTGATAAATTCACTATATGCCGCGTCAAAAATGATGATGCACTGTTTGCTAATTGCAGCGTCTACAAGTTTTGTTAACTGCGCGCGATCCGCAACCGCTCCTGTAGGATTGTTAGGTGAACAGAAATAAATAAGGCTGTTCTGCGGAATTAAATCCAGATTTGGAAAAAAATTGTTTTCTGCCGTACAGGGAAGGTATGTAATGCCTTTGTAGCCTGTTCCTTCCCAACCTCCGGCGGCACCTGTTAAAACAGAACCGTCTACATACACAGGATACGATGGATCTTGTACGGCTATTTTTACATCCGCGCCAAACAGTATTTGAAGTCTGCCGATGTCGCACTTTGCTCCGTCAGAAATAAAAACCTCGTCTATAGAAAATTTACCTTGATAAAAAACAGAGGAAATTTTTTCTCTGAGCTGCGCCATTCCTTCATCCTGATAACCCGAGTAACCTTCCTTTGTACCAAGCTTTCTGGCGCCTTCAATAAGACCGGCATTGATATGCGGTAAAATTGGTTCTGTAGTATTACCGACACCTAAGCTTATAATTTTCGCATCGGGATGAGCCGCGGCGTATTCGCGCCTGCGCTTGCTGATTTCCGGGAAGAGATATCCGGCTTTTAAATTAGCGATATACGGGTTTCTGGTTATCATTTTATTCCTCCGCGCCCTTTGTAAATCTCTGCGCCCTCAATGTAAAATTATTATATAAAATTTTTTACGCCGTTTAAGTCCAGCGTGGCGAAATAATCGTCTGTTGTTTCCGCTCTGCGTATCTGAACAATTGAACCGTCTTCGCGAAGCAGCAATTCGCCGCATCGGAGTTTACCGTTGTAGTTAAAGCCCATCGCTCTTCCGTGCGCGCCTGCATCGTGAATAACAACGAAATCTCCGGCTGCGCCTTCCGCGGCTGTTTCAATTTTTGGCAGCTGCCTTTGAATGGCGAACTTGTCGTTGTTCTCGCATAAACTGCCGACAACATCGTAAGTTTCTGTTGACGGCGCGTTTTCCTTACCGGGAATCGATATGTGATGATACGCGGTGTAAAGCGCGGGACGCATTAAATCCGCCATGCATGAATCAAGCGCGATATAACTGCGGTAAATCTCTTTTTTGTGAACCGCGCGCGAAATAAGCCAGCCGTAAGGTCCGGTTATTACCCTGCCCCATTCGGTGCGTATTCCCATTGGATCAAGTCCCGCAGGAACTAATATACTGTCGTACGCTTTTTTAATTCCATCGACAAGTGTTTTATAATCGATTGCAATTTGATCGGGTTTGTACGGAATCCCGACACCGCCGCCGAGATTTATAAACTCTACGCGAACGCTTGTCTTTTTAAATATTTCAACCGCAAGTTCAAAGAGCATTCGCGCTGTTTCGATATGATATGGAATGGACAGTTCGTTGCTCGCAACCATTGTGTGTAAAGCAAAACGCTTTACACCCTTTTGCTTAAGAAGCGCGTAACCTTGAATTAACTGTTCGCGTGTAAAACCGTACTTGGCTTCTTCAGGTTTACCGATGATTGCGTTCCCCTCTTTGAGAGGTCCTGGGTTATAGCGCATGGAAATAAGTTCCGGCAGACCGGCGGTTTTTTCCAAAAATTCAATATGGGTAAAATCATCAAGATTAATAACAGCTCCCATTTTCTTCGCGGCGATATATTCCTTTGTGGGCGTTTCGTTGGAAGTAAGCATTATATCTTCACCCTTCATGCCGGCGGTTTCGGACAGGATAAGCTCAGGAAGACTGGAGCAATCGGCGCCAAAACCTTCGGCGGCGAGAAGCTTGAGAATATAAGGGTTTGGCAAAGCTTTTACGGCAAAATAATTTTTATAAGAAGGAAAAACCGAAAACGCCGACTTTATTTTGCCGACGTTTTCGATAATCGCCTTTTCATCATAGACGTAAAACGGCGTGGGGTACTTTTTAACAAGATCTTCCAATGCTTCTTTACTTAATGGAAAATATTTGCCATTCATAATAATTCCTTTATTAACCAAGAAAACCTTTATACTTTAATAATTCAGCGTTTAAAATGCCGCCGCCCGCCGCGCCGCGTACCGTGTTATGCGAAAGAGCCGTAAAGCGGACATCAAAAACATTGCAAGGACGAAGCCGCCCGATAACAACCGCCATCGCCTTGTCGGCATCACGATCCTTGCGAGGCTGAGGACGATTATCTTCTTCTCGGTAGATGATCGGCTGTTTCGGCGCGAATGGTAAACCGGCTTCCTGAGGAACACCCTTGTAAGCCGCCCAGATTTTTTTAATCTCATCCAGAGACGGTTTCTTATCCATAAACTCAAGACTGACGCAGGCGATATGACCGTCTGTTACAGGAACTCTGTTACAACAGGCGGAAATTTTCGGAAACTCCGCATTTTTAAAGACATCGTTGTCGATAAAGCCGAAAATCTTCAACGGCTCTCTTTCCGATTTTTCTTCTTCGCCGCCGATGTACGGAACAACATTATCAAGCATATCCAAACTAGGTACGCCGGGATAACCGGCGCCGCTAACAGCCTGCATTGTGGTAACGATGAGCCTCTGCGCCGGAAAACCTGCCTGCGCAAGCGCGTGAAGCGGCTTCATATAACTTTGTATCGAACAGTTTGGTTTTACGGCAATGAAGCCGCGATCCCAGCCGCGCGATTTTTTCTGAACGGGAATAATATCCGTATGTTCGGGATTAATTTCTGCGATTAACACAGGCACGTCCGGTGTCCAGCGATGCGCAGAGGCGTTTGAAATTACAGGGATTCCTGCCGCGGCATATTGTTCTTCAAGGGTGCGGGTTTCGTCCTTGCCCATTTCGAGCGCGGAAAATACAAATGAACATTCGCCTTTTTTAAACGCCGCTACAGCACGGCTTACATCGTTGGCATCCTCCACGATAATACTTCCAACATCAGGAGCGTATGTTTTAGCCAACTGCCATCTTCCCGCTGTCGCTTCAGCGTATTTTTTACCTGCGCTCCTCGGGGAGGCTGCCGCAAAGCGTACCTCGAACCAGGGGTGATCATTGAGAAGGGAAATGTATTGTTGCCCAACCATGCCGGTAGCGCCCAGAATTCCAACCGGGATTTTTTGTGCCATAAATTGCTCCTTGTATAAAAAGAGTAACATAAATTACAAAGTTTATTAAAGAGGGGTATATCAAATTTTTTCTTTAAATCTATTTTGATGTCAAATTGTAAACGCCATCCCATGTGTCTTTTGGAGGAACTTTCAGGAATTGAACGCATCGATCCTTGTATAAAATTGACGGATGATCTTCCGCCCTTACCGACAGCGCTTCATTAAAACCTTTTATCGCCTGCGACCATCTGCGGTTTTCAAAGCAATCAAGCGCTTCATGAAAAACCTGTACAAGTTTTTGGTCCTGCTCAGACGCTGTATCCGCCATGTCCAAAAGTTCGCAAAGACGCACAGGTTCGTTAATGCCGACAACGCGGACGCGGTCCAGTTTTCTATGAAGAAGCGCGTCCCTTGTTTCGTGTACCGTTATTTCCGACGCGAGCACCCATGTGCCGTATTGTTTGTTTACGCCTTCAAGCCGCGCGGCAAGGTTTACTGCATTGCCCATGATTGTATAATTCATTTTATTAGCGGTTCCCATATTGCCTGCGACCATGTCTCCCGTATTAATGCCGATGCGCGTAACAAGCGGGCTTGGCGAAAGATTCTCTTCTATAATCATCCTATTTAATTCCATTTCTACTTTTTTCATATTGATGGCGGAAACGCACGCTCTAAGCGCGTGATCGGGCAGATCTAACGGCGCTCCGAAGAACGCAATAATCGCGTCTCCTTCGTATTTGTCAATTGTCCCCTTCTCGGTGAGAATAACATCGCTCATCGCGCTCAAATACCTGTTTAAAAGGCTGACAAGTTTGGCAGGATCGCCAAGCGTTTCCGAAATGGTAGAAAAACCCATAACGTCTGTGAACATTGCCGTCATGTGGCGCTTTGTTCCGCCGAGCTGAAGACGCGAAGGATCGGATATAATTTCTTTAACCACATCATGTGAAACATAGGTTGAAAAAGCGGTCCTAATAAACTGCTTTTCTTTTTCCGAACTTGCGTAAGAAATAATCTCGCGGGCTACAATCGCGGTAATCATAGCCAAAGTTATTCCAATCGGTCCGAAAAATATTCCGGTAAAACGGAATACCAATATTGAAGCGCCGAAAATGGCGGCAACGGCGCCAAAACCGACAGAAGCGCGGAAAACAGGAGTAAATTCGGACGTGAACATAAAAAAGAACGACATCAGCGCAATCATGAATAATATCTTCCAGATTACATCTATGGAGATAATAAATGATTCGGAAAGAATTGTATCAAGCGCAACGCCGTGAGTTCCTACATTAATATACTTTCCGTAAAAAGGATTCGCGCCGTAGTCGGTAGTACCTGTATCTACGCGTCCGATAATAACGAACTTATCACGTAAAGTCGCTCCTATTAATCCGGCGCGCTCATTGTAATGATTTAGATTGGTTTGCAAATAATCAAACAACATAGTAATATACGCGGCTTCGGCTTCAATGTCTTCCGCAGATTCAGGAAATCTTTCGATAATTTCTTCGCACATTTCCCATATCACCGCAGAAGGATTCCATGAAAGCAGATCGCTTAAAAGTCCGAAAGCGATATTACGATAATTTATAGAATCATTAAATGAATCATTGTCGTTGTATTCCATTGCCAGAATTTTCAAATCTGATGCCGCGTCAAAAAGATCGATCATGTCATTGACGGCAATTGTTATCGTGCTTAAAGATTGATCAAACCGGGCAAACAGGTTAATATCAGTATCGGATAATGCGTGAACATATTTTAAAATTTCAACTTCTATCGCGTCAAGCAAACTGAAATCGACAAATGAAAAATGTTTATAACTATCGTGATAATTTTCTTTAGGCCAGTCAAGCATCATCCTTCCCTTGGAATCAAGCGGAACGACAATATCTTTTATTTTTGAATTCGTTACTTTCGCCTGCTTTATCGTCAGTTTACGTTTATCAAGAATAATTTCGGGATTGCCAAGATAATCAATTAACGGAGCAAAAGATAATTGAAGATACCAATGATCGCCGATATTTTGCGTAAGATAAACACGCCTTCTTACGCCATCATTGTCAATTTCGACATTGGTAAAACCGGCGCCTTTTGAAACTTGTAAAAAAACCGGCAAAACCGGCAGAACGTCAACAAAACCCGCTCCCTTTTGTGCGCCGGAAGAAGCTGTAACAGGATATGAAAAACGCTCTTCGGCAGTCTGACGTCGTTCAGCCTGTTCGCCTTCAAGCGGATATTCGCGTAAATTGAGAGTTAACCAGCCGTTCCCGTTGAGAGCCAGAGCTTGCGCAAGATACATATCATTGTCGCGGGCAACGCTTTTTGCTTTATTATAAAGTTCGTTTTTATGATTAATAATAGAATCAGAAAGATATTGAGCGTAATTGCCGACTTCGTTACGATTTAAACGCCCGTCTCTGAANGCCGAAAAAATTTCCTGAGCTGATGAATAAATGTCGTTGAAACTGCGGTCAAAATCGGTTCTTAATCCCTGNTCAAGATAGAGACTGTCCACTCCCTGAGGACCGCGATCGATGTACTCGATATCAAANATAATCGCTTTTGCNCCGTATTCCTTTAAACGCAGCAATCCGTCNGCAATCACAGAACGCGGCCACGGAAAAAAACCGTAGTACGCGATAGCTTGATCGTCAACATCAAGAAACACAACATTATCAATACGTTCGCGGTTTGCCCTGAAATTAAGAAAAAAATCGTAAAGACGATCTTCCAGCGGAGTAAGCGCGCCTATTAAATATAATAAAGAAAATACCGCAGCCGAAGTAATACCCACAAGGGCGTTTTTCCATTTAAACATAATTTATTATATTGTAGAATACAGCTAATGGCAATAATTATAAAAAAGAAGAACATTCGCATAATTATTTTTCTTTCTGTGTTTGCGGTATGCGCCGCGGTTTTAACAATAATTTTCCTGCCGTTTATTCAAAATTTAAAAAATGAAGAATACCGCGAAAGCGTAAGTTCATGGGTTAAATCGCATGGGATCAACGGCGTCGCTGTTCTTTTCGGCATACAGATTTTACAGATTTTTATCGCGGTAATTCCGGGCGGCCCTATTCAAATAATCGCCGGAATGGCTTACGGCGCATTGGGAGGTTTTGCAATCATTATAACAGGCTGTATTATATCATCCGTATTTATTTTTTTTATAGGTAAAAAATTCGGTCTTCCGCTGCTGCGCCGTTTTATCGGAGAAGACGACATTAACACATGGAAATTTTTAAAAGATTCAAGGAAAACCGCTCGTATTGTATTCATTTTATTTTTAATTCCGGGAACTCCGAAAGATATGCTCACATGGCTTGCGCCTTTAACAAACATCTCTCTCCCTGTGTTTGTTACTCTGTCCGTTCTTGCAAGAATTCCGGCGATACTGACTTCGACAATTACAGGCGATTCCATGATCCAGGAGAACTGGATTTTATCCATATCGCTGTTTGCCGGAATCGCCGTTGCCGGGTTTTTGGGGATGTGGTTAAAAGATAAAATTATCGCTAAATCCATCGTTCCGGCTGGCAGTCAGGCGCCGCTTTAAAAAAAATAATTAATATGTTATCCTCTCACCATGAAAACAAATCCTGTCGCGGCCTATCTTGCCGCTAATTCACCGGAAAAGATTGATACCAATCTGCTGGCTTATATTTGTAATTTATCGGAAGTTGCCAAAGTAACTCCCGAAATCGCGTCTTCTATCGTGCTTGAACTTGAGAACCAGCGGAAACGCATAAAACTTATCGCAAGCGAAAATTACTGCTCCATGGCGACACAGCTTGCGATGGGGAATCTTTTAACCGATAAATACGCCGAAGGAACAGCGTACCACCGTTTCTACGGCGGAACAGAAAATGTAGATGTTATCGAAACGCTTGCGGCGCAGGAAGCGTGTAAACTCTTTGGCGCCGAGTACGCGAATGTACAGCCGCACTGCGGCTCGGACGCGAACATGCTCGCGTACTGGGCGATCCTCTGCGCCAGAATTGAAAACCCGTCTTTAAAAAAATGGGGCGAGACAAATCTTTACAACCTGAGCGACGCCCAATGGAACGAGTTAAAAACAACAATGGGAAACCAGCGGCTTTTAACTCTGGATTATTATTCAGGCGGGCATTTAACTCACGGCTACCGTAATAATATTTCGAGCAGAATGTTCGATGTTCACAGTTATTCAGTTTCTGAAAAAGACGGTTTGCTTGATTACGACGAAATTGAAAAGCAGGCTCTTGAATTAAAACCTCTCATTCTTCTGACAGGTTATTCCGCCTATCCTCGAAAAATAAATTTTAAGCGCATGAGAGAAATCGCGGACAAAGCCGGAAGCGTCTTTATGGTAGATATGGCGCACTTCGCCGGTCTTGTCGCAGGCAAGGTGTTTACAGGCGAATATGATCCTGTCCCATGGGCGCATGTTGTTACAAGCACCACGCATAAAACCCTGCGCGGCCCGCGCTCGGGGCTTGTGCTTTCAACCAAAGAATTCGCAGAAGAACTTGACAAGGGATGCCCTTTAACAATGGGCGGACCGCTACCTCATGTAATCGCGGCAAAGGCGGTAGCTTTCCGCGAAGCCGCAAGAGAGGAATTCAAACAATACGCGAAAAAAATTGTCGATAACTGCCAGGCTCTTGCCGCCGCCTGCGTCAAAAACGGACTGGAAGTTTTAACAGGCGGCACAGACAACCACCTGCTTTTAATTAATGTTCACAAAGCCGGAATTACAGGACGGCAGGCGGAAAGCGCATTGCAGGAATGTAACATAACCGTAAACAGAAACAGCCTTCCGTGCGATCCCAACGGCCCATGGTACACATCGGGGTTAAGGATCGGGACGGCAGCCATTACTTCGCTTGGCATGGGAGAAAACGAAATGGCGGAGATTGCTTCGCTGATAGCTTCGGTTGCCAGGGGAATAAAGCAGGCGCCTGACAAGAAAGATCCGTCAAAAAACAGCAAGGCAAAGTACATCATAGACGAAACTGTAAAAAACGAAGTTCACGCGCGGGTAAAAACAATTCTGGATCGTTTCCCTGTGTATCCCGAACTTGATCTTGAATTTTTAAAGACAAATTTCTGCTGATTATTTTTTATTAATTCTTTCTTTCTCGTAAATAAATTTTGAAAAAATATCAAAGAGGACTACGTCTATTTTATGATGTTGTTCTACAAATTGTTCGCGCATCATATTAATCGCTTCTTCCGGTTTCATCGCCTTGCGGTAAACACGGTTAGGATCGGTTACGCTGTCGTATACGTCGATTATCTCCAGAACCTTTGCGGGAAAATAAGCGAGAGCATGATAATCTAAAATGGGTTCCAGCTCGTATGTCATACAGTAATCAGGCTTCGCGTGCGGATTGTCTTTTTTATACTGCGTTAAATACGCGCGAAAATATCCGTATCCGTCGCGATCGCCGTAATATTCATGATGGTATCCCGTTATAAGGCTTGCTTCCATCGGATAATTTGTTTTTGTCATTATGGATTTATAGCCCTGCTTAACATGATCGATTACTATTTGACGGTTATATTTTTCTTCGCCTTCGTGATATTCAACGGCGGCGCCCTTGCCTATATCATGAATTAAAAAGCCGACCGCCCATTTATTAAAAAGCTCAGGCGGAATGACTCTCATGCCGCCAAAAAAAACACGTTCAAGATCGATATCATCGCCATGAATGTGCGGAAGCAAATGGCGGTAATAATCACGGTATTTGGAAGCAAAACTAATTCGCATTTTTTGAATCGCGCTAGATTCCGATATAAGTTTATTATAATACGCAAGAAATGCGATTCCGTTAAGATATACGCGCGTCATGTGTTGAATAATAGTACCGTTAGATTTTTCTACAAGGGTACTCATCAGGTCGTTACCGAAAATGTCATCCGATATTAATTTTGCGGAACTTTTTATCATATCGTGGGTAGAATCTACAAGCCCCTGCGTTAGTTTTTTCGCTTCGTCATCAGCATGATGGATTGCGTCTTCCAGCGCCGCATGATTTACAAGCGCGGCGTTTTTTGTCGTATCTACAAGGACTTCAGCAATTTCGTTCTTTGGAAACGATTTTGGATCGGCAAGAATCTCATCCAATCTGTCTCTGTCTTTGTTAAGCTGAGAAACTTTTTCTTCGAGAGTCATGTTGTTAATAGCTTTGTATTCGCTTCCGAAACTTGCTATATCGTCCGCAGTAGCGGCGTCAAGTTCTTCAATGTCGTCATCTTTCTTTTTAAATTCCGGCTCTTTCATGCCCCACGGCATTTCAAATTCCCATGAACCGTGTTTAACAATGGCTTTTTCTTTTAATTTGTTATAACTTTCTCCGGTTAGATAATATTCCCACGATCCCGGTTTTTGAAAAAAATTAATATTATTATCATGCAAAACCTTAAAGGGCATAAGCCGTTTTTTTTGCATACCGCGGTTAACGCATAAAATGGGAATATCGTCGTCTTCTATAATTTTAATATATTTATTATTTGTCTTACCATCTCCGGCTATCAGCACCTTGGAAAGAGGTATTACAATATCTTTCTCAGCCATAATTAAATATTACACCTTGTAATAGTTATTATTTCACCTTGCTCATAATCTCGGATATGGTTTTGTCAGCGTCATCATATGTGACCTGACATGTACCAACCTGTTTATGACCTCCGCCTCCGTAGAAAAGCAGCATTGAACCTACATCAACACTGGAAGTACGGTTAATAATACTATGCCCTACAGTAATCGCTACATTGGATTTATTTCTGCCGTCTACAATCCAGATAGAAATATTCTGCTCGGGATAAAGTGTATATATAATAAATCTATTACCGGCATAAATGGTCTCTACATCACGAAGATCAACCTTTACTACATTACTATCGACAGTGGAATGATCCTTGATCATGGTTACAAACAGATCTTTCTGCTGATAATACAAATCAAGCCGTTCTTTAACATCAGGCATTTCAAGAATTTCATAAATTGTCTTTTCCGCGCACGCTTTGGAAAGGCTCATCATCAAATCATAATTGCTGATGGTAAAATTTCTGAATCTGCCGAGACCGGTTCTTGGGTCCATGATAAATCCCAAAAGAATCCAACCCTTTGGGTCTACAATCTCGTCACGCGAAAGACTGCCGGAATCGACTTTATCGACATAATGTATCATTTCGGAGAATTTGCCCAATTTGGCGTCTCCGCCGTAATATTCATAAACCACTCTGGCGCAGCTCGGAGCGTGTTTTGAAACACCTTCAAAATATGTGTCGTTGCCTAAACGCTCTGACTCGCTTGAATGGTGATCAAACCACAATTTACAACCCGGGATATAGGGGATATTAGCCAAAATATCATTATCTGTGGCTTCTACCAAACCATCTTGAATATCCTTAGGATGGACAAATTTCCAATCATCAATGAGTCCTAAATACGACAAGAGAGCGCCGCAGGCTAGTCCGTCAAAGTCAGATCTGGTAAATAATCTCATATTAAACCACCTCTTATAAAAGTACTTTTTACCTTATATGCCTATCTTATTATTATAAACCAAAATTAGGATAAATGGAAATGAAAAAAGCGCGTTTTTATATTATAATCCGTTTTGCAGTTTATTATTGAACCAATTTATCACCGCTTCCGCTCTGTTACTGAAAGAATTGCCAATCCTGTCATGGAAACCGGATACAGAAAGGGTTTTTACCATAGAAATGGCGTATATTAAGATTGAATTGCCGCAATCGATTACCGCTAAAACAGAATGGAGGTTACCGCTTCTTATCAGCGGTATTATGCCGTAGCTTAGCGCAGTCACGTTTTCTTGTATAAAAAAGATAACATCACGTGAATATGTAACGTCATATTTGTATATATTATCTCCAAAAGTAAGGTCTTTTTGCCTTGCGTAAAGGGTCAGCGGAGCAGGAATTTGAGTGAAAACGGGGTCTGCAAGCGGTTTTTTGGTCTGCGGACTGTCGATAATACCGGAAAATTCATAAAATGTACGCATACTGCCGCGGCTTGACGAATAATATTCAATTCCTGTCAGAGAGCTGATAGAAATTAAATGATTAAATACATTAAGTTTCTGTTCTTCGTCCCAAGCAGCGGCATCCGAACGCAGTTTTTCCGGTTTTAAGTATAAATAGAGGGTTTCAACCATTATGTTTGGGTTCAATTTGCCTTGGGCTGCCGTGACAGCCTGCCGAAGCCCGCCGGCATCGGGTAACAGCAAAGGCGCGGGGTTTTTAAACTGGATTTCCATAATTCGTCCGCGCTCAAGCGCATATAACTGCTTCACATGATCATCAGAAATAATATCTTCAAGAGGGATAGAAAAGGCGGAGAAAACGGAAAAATGTAAAACTAATAAAATAAAGAAACCTTTTCTCAAAAATCCCCCTATGGCGGTTTTCGGCGTTTTAATGCCGCTTACCGCTATTTCAACCCGCGGTAGAAAACACGCACCTGTTTGTATAAACCATCTCCTTCGCTCTTGGTTTCAACATCGCCGATGTCGTTCAATGTGGTATGGATAAGCCATCTGTCAAAGGGATTCATCGGTTCCAGCAGGATTGAACCACGGCTTTCCCGGACTTTTTCCGCCACGTTGTAAGCAAGACGCACAAGGGATTCTTCCCTGCGGATACGGTAGTTTTCGGTATCAAGAATAATGCGGACTTCTTCCTTACCAAGACGGCCCGCGTAAATATTTAACAGTAATTGTAAAGCGTCAAGATTTTTTCCTTTTTTACCAATCAAAATGGAAGAATACCCTGAGTCGATTTTAAGACCTAGTTTGGAATTATCTCTAAATAAAATCGAAACCTTTCCTGGATACCCCATGCGCTCAATAAGCCCGGATGTAAACTCGATCATTTTTTCTTCGAATTCATTTTGCGGCTCCGGTTCGCCAAAAACCGCCTGACTGGAACCGCCTGTAATACGATCCCTTTCCATGCTGTCGTTCTGCCTTTTCTCGGACGGACGCGCCGCAGATTTTTCCGCTGTCGATGACGACGATTTTGATGAAACGCCAAAATTACCTACATGAACCCTGATTCGAACTAACCCTTTCTTGAACAATCCGCTCTTTTGGGTTTCAAGAATCTCTACGTCAAAATCGTCTTTTTCAAGACCAAGTTCTCCCGCAGCCCTGTCGATCGCTTCTTTTTCAGTTCTGCCTTCAAATTCAAATTCCATTATATATCTCCTTTAAATTAATGTTTCTTTTTTTTCTTTCCGCCGCCCGGAGCAATCTTTGTCTGCGGAGGCTGCGGCTGCTGCGCGGCTTGAGCTTCCGCCTGTGCAGCTTTTTTCTTGATAACATATTTGTTAATTATTAACTGCTGGGCAAGAGTCAGAAGGTTAGAGAAAATCCAGTAGATCAATAATCCCGACGGCACATTGTAAAGCACAAAGAAAAATACAATCGGCATGACGTATAACATCATTTTCATTTGTGTATTTGACTGCTGTCCGGGCATTTGCGTAACTTTTCCGTAAAGGAGCTGAGAGCCGACATAGATGAAAGGCAGGGCCCGCAATGCCGTCCAGCCTAAAAACGGAAGCTTGAAATCTCCGGGGAATTTCCAGATAAATTCGGGAAGAGAAAGATCCGGTATCCAGCCGGGGATAAATTCGGCGCCGCGAAGATCAAAATGATTGTTAAAAAGCTGATACATGGCGATAAAAATCGGAAGCTGTAACAGCATGGGAAGGCATCCCGAAAGCGGATTATAACCTTCCTGCTTGTAAAAATTTCCCATTTCCTGATTTAATTTCTGCGGATTGCCTTTATATTTTTCCTGCAATTCTTTGATCTTGGGAGCCAGAGCCTGCATTCGCAATGTCGCTTCGGAACCTTTTTTTGTTAACGGGAAGAAAAGAATTTTAATCAGCAATGTAAGGAAAATAATCGCAACGCCGTAGTTAGGAACAACTTTATGAAAACCCATCAGCAGCCATTTTAAAAGTTTTTCTAAAGGCGACAATATACCGCGGGAACTTGCGGCTTCCACAAGACCTGAGTCTTTTATGCCAAACTCGTTTTTTCCCGTGTTGTAATTGGTAAGTATTTCCTGAGTTTTCGGACCAAGGTAGAAAAGGTAAGTATCTTCCACTTTGGAAATATTCGCGGCAGGACGGACTATATTCAATCTGGAAGCCGAAATAATACCAGGCTCGTGCCTTTCCGAAAATTGCAAACTGTACTGCGCAAGATACGGAATAGCTATCAAAGAAAAATACTTTCCTGAAATGGCTGCCCATGAAGGACGGCTGTCGATAATTTCATTGGCTTTCGCATTCTTGCGTTTACCGTTTATAAACGTGTGATAATGTCTGTAATCGTAGTAGTTGTCAAGTTTTTCAAACAAAGGTCCAATCTGCGGGCCGAAGGAAAGAGTATAAGCGCTGCCTGAAAAATTAAAACTTTGAACAGAAAAACCTCCGTCTAAAATAACTCTTAATTCAAACATATAATCGGACGGTTTAAATTCATATCTTTTTATTAATCTGAATTTTCCGTCTGTACCGTATACCACGGCAGGTACGGAAAAATCGCGGTAGAATTCCACAGAATAATCTGAAATATGCCTGACATTAAAATTGCTTGTTATCGGCTGAGCGTCAAGTCCGCCGAAAGCGACTGAAAAAGCGCGCGCTTCATTGCTGCCTGAAAGAATTAAATCAACATCTTTATTATTTCTGCTGTCCTTCCATTTAAGAGAAACCATGTCGCCGCCGGCGTTTGTAAGAACAACGGTAAATAATTCTGTTTCTATTGTTACATATTCAAGTTGAATATTTGCTTCTACCAGCGCCGCTTCCTGCTGGCTTACATCCTGGGTTATTTCCTCGCGCGCCGGAGTCGAAAGAATCTGTTCCAACTCTTGCCTTACAGGGTCTGATTCAGGATTGGTTTCGACCGCTGTTACAGATGTTTGATGCTGGCTTGCGCTGCCCGGCGGCGGTTTTGGGAAGAAATACCCCTGTATCAAAAATGAGGCAATCAACACAATTGTAGAAAGCACGACAGCCAGTATTGTTTTTTTTTCCATTTTACTTCCTTTTTTTCTAACTAAATAATTTATCAGGTCAAATCATTTGAAAAATTCAAATCGGGCACGGGATCGTATCCGCCGCGGCAAAACGGATGGCATCGTAAAAGCCGTTTTACAGCAAGAACGCAGCCCCGAATAAAACCGAATCTGTTAATGGCTTCATGAGCATAAACAGAACATGTCGGATAAAACCGGCAGGCAGCCGGTAAATGCGGAGAAATCGCCAACTTATAAAAACGAAGCAGAATAAGCGCTATTTTCTTCATACAAATAAACCAGCTTTTTTAAAAAGGGATTCGAGTTGATTCAATCTGTCAGAAAGAAAAACCTTTTCTTTTGTTTCCTGATAGATTAAAAGGACCAAATCGTTACCGCCGGATAGGCGGCTTTTGATCAGCCTGTAGGCTTCACGTCCAAGACGCTTTGAGCGATTTCTGGCGACAGCGCCTTTAAATCCTTTGGCAAATGTAAAGCAAATACGGTTATAGGGCAAATCGTTCTTATAAGCAAAAAGTTTTGCGCCCTGGCAGTTAAACCGTTTTCCCTTACCAAAAACCTCCCGAATCTCCTTCCTTCCCTTTAAATGCTCCTCCCGCTTGAAGCGAAAAGAGACTTTTTCACAGTTAATAAGGCTTTTTCTCGTCAGAAACCGACAATTTTATCCGGCCTTTGGCCCTTCTGCGCTTCAAAACAAGCCTTCCGCCCCTGGTTTTCATGCGGGCGCGGAATCCGAACTTGCGGTTCCTCTTCACTTTGCTGGGCTGATAAGTACGTTTCATGGTATCTTCTCCTATATATATAAAGGTTCTTAAAAACAAAAATGATTATTTAGTTTAGAATAAACAAGAAAACAGGTCAAGAGGGGAACCTTCGCCTGCCGCTCTTGCGGCCAGGCTCGGTTGAGGTTCAAGAGGGGAAGATATAGAGATGACTTTAAAATATACCCTTTCAGGGTTTATATACATTTCTCCCTCGGATGACTGTGATGCAGTGGCGGATGCTATGCTTGCGACCAATTATAATGAAGAATTCTGCCTTGCCGAGGATTTCTCTCCTGATTTTATTATAAAACTTATGGAAGCCGGGTTTTTGGTAATGTCAATGAATCTGAATCAAGAAGACCCGCATTATATTTTGCTTCCAAAACTGCACCTTGTCCGTTCAGCTCTTTTTTTTGAGAATCTGCACGTTAAAAAATCTATCCGCAACCTGTTAAACCGCTACGAATTAAGAGTAAACACCGATTTCGATTACATTGTAGACCGCTGTATAGAGAAACACGGCAGCGATTGGCTTACGCCTCCGTTAGTTGACTGCATAAAAAAAATTCGTTCAATGGTGTCTTCAATGGTGTCAGTCACCTATGAAGAATCTCCAAAATACAAAAATAACACACAAATGGTGTCAGTCACCACGGAGCTGCTTCCTACTTCATACGTTTACCCTTCTTCGTTTGCTCTGTACCGCGACGGAAAACTTATCGCAGGTGAGTTCGGTGTTGTTTACAGGAAGGTTTATACCAGCTATTCAGGTTTTTACGAAGAGGATAATTCAGGGACAGCGCAGATCATCCTTGCCGCTCGTTACCTGCAAGAACACGGATTTTCATTTTTCGATCTTGGGATGCCGTTGGATTATAAAAACAATCTGGGAGCGGTGGATATAAGCCCGGAAGAATTCGTCCGGTTATTTAGGGGTTGAACCCGGTTTTCTTAAATTTTTCTTTACGAAAATAGGATCGAAAAGCTTCTCCATATCGACCTTGGTAAGGAAATATTTTAACACAGCGCGGTAAACAAAAATGGAAATTGCGATAGAAGCTATAAAAATAAGAGGAAAAGCCCATGAAAGGCCGCCGTCCGGAACAATCGGATTAATGAATTTCGCATAAAAAAGCAGCAACAGAATAAAACTCGCCACGGCGATAATAATATTAAACAACGTTGCCGCAAGAATAAACAATAATGTGTTTACCTTTTTATTCATTTTACTTTCCTTTTTCCTCTTTGCGGGAAGGGATAAACATGGTAATAAGCAGTAAGATACAACACACCACAACAGATGAGTCGGCGATATTAAAAGTAGGCCAGCGTTCCATACCAAAGAGCCCGAATATTTTTACGCTGATAAAATCGACTACTCCGTCCGGGCGGAAAATTCGATCTGTAATATTTCCAAGACCGCCGCCGATAATGCCTGCCGCAGCCCATCGCTGAAGCCGTGTAAATTCGTTGGATCTAAGATAATACCACATCAAAAAACACAAAACCAAAATGGGGAAAATAATAAAAACAACAGGCTTTAAGAAATCGGGTAATCCTTCCCCTAGACTGAACGCAATCACTTTATTGCGCACATGATAAATACAAATTAAATCATTGCCAAAAATATCTTTTATCAGCGCGGGATGCATGGGCTGAATTTTAACAATAATCGCTTTTACAATTTGATCCGCCGCAAGAAGAAACACCGTAAGCGTTAACGGCAGGAGTCTTTCTTTTGTAAAATTTTCCTTAAAAAACGATTTCATTAACACACTCCATTTAATAAAAATAAACGTAAATTACAACCCTGTAGGCACATCAAGAAATTCGGCATCTATACCGAGTTCGGCTATACAATGACGCATAACAGCCTGAACGCCCCACACTTCTGTACTGTAATGCCCGCCCGCAATCATGTTGATTTTCGCCTCCAGACAATGATGATAAATATAATGCGCGTTTTCGCCTGTTACATACATATCGATACCTTCTTCTATCGCGTCATTCGCGTTTGAAGCCCCCCCTCCCGAAACAACAGCGGCTGTTAGACACTCTTTTTTTCCAAAGGGGAGAATACCGGCGGGTTGTCTTCCCATAAAACTGATTTTATTAGCGGCTTCGTCAATTGTTACAGGTTTGGGGAAAACACCCTTGTAGCCTATTTTTTTCCCATGATACACGCCAAATGGTTCGATATTAATCAGTCCCAAAAGCGAGGCAAGAACCGCGTTGTTTCCGAATTTTGGATGCTGGTCTAAAGGCAGATGCACAGCGTACAAACAAATATTATTGTCGAGTAAAAATTTAATCCGCTGTCTGAGATTTCCGGAAACCCGTAAGGGAGAACTCCAAAAAAGCCCGTGATGAACAAAAAGAAGATTGGCACCCTGTTCGGCGGCTTGTTCAAATGTTTCCATTGCGGCATCTACGGCAAAGGCGAGTCTGCTTAGGGGAGAGCCGTCATTATCAACTTGAATCCCGTTAAGAGAATCATCATTGGAGAAGCCTTCAAAGTCTAGAACCCCCCGGATAAAAGCGTCAAATTTGGCTGTAGTTATATCCTTACTCACGAGAATATTATACAGTTTTATTAATTTTATGTAAGCGGCGCCGGACATAAAAAAAGCCGCACACACCCGAACGGGCATATGCGGCCTTAAAAGCAAATTACAAATTAATCATCGCCGAATTTTCCGCTTGCAATCATAAGCGAAGCGAGAACCATGATGTGAATTGCGAGTCTCTGTAATCCTAACCAGCCAAAGCCGTCGCCGATCCAGTTGACAACGCCGATAACAACGTATACAGCCCAGATAATCGCAACAATCAATACCAGAGTAGGCAGGAAGGAAACCTGAATCTTTAACATATGCAGAACGATACAGATACCTGCAACAAAAGCAATAACGCCGGCAATAACGATAAGTACGCTTGCATCTTTAAATAAACCGCTTAAAATAATGCTAAAATCACCTTTTCTGTCTTTCACTATCCCTAAATAACCATTTACGATAAGATACAACGCGACAGAAATCTTCCAAAGCAATTGACCAATACTCATAACAAACTCCTCTTTCTTCAATCTTCCAAATTTCACAGAAGATGAATAAAAATACAACGTACTTAAACCCACCTGAATAACCCAACAGGTTACCTGCGTTATTTTACTCCCAAAACGCCCAAAAAACAAGTGAAAAAATCAAGAAATTTACTAGCTGTTTTTAATCTTCTCGTATTCGCCGTCAAAGAAACTGTCCAGATACGAATGCCCCTGAATGAACCTGTCGGGGTCCATAATCGCGTAATACGCCTGATTTGCCATTTTTTCATGGTCAAATGGGACATAACTGTCCATCCAGCTTGCTCCGAACTGGCTCCAGAAAATAACATGATCGATGTAATTTTTATATTTGTCCATCATTTTGAAAAGCAAAGCGTGCTGGTAGCCGAGAACATCAGCCTGTTTTTGATTTAAAACAGCCGGCGCAAGAGCTTCTCCGCCGGGAGCGTTGTAGGGCAGTCTCATGTCAATTTCGGAATAGGCGATGCAGTCAAGAAGCCCTTCGTTGATTAGTTCAATGTATAAAAGCAAAGATTGATGGTTATTGCCCACCAGAACGGGTGTTACCCACTCATGCCCCTGAATGCCTAGACATTCAATCAGGCTTCTTCCGTCGTAAAGCGGATCGGTTTTCCATAAGGCGTTTAATTCCTTGATCATGTTGTAGATTACTTTTGCCTTAGACCAAATATTAATTTCGTAATCGTTATAGGTAAGAATCGGAGGCTTATCGCAGATATAATCGTCAATATTTCCGCCACAGTCGTGCTTATCCATTTTCATGTAATCAGGAACGATATCAGGATCGTTATAACCTGCCTTATACTTCTCCGCCATCTGCGCGTTCGGCGCGGCAATGTGCGCGTACTTGAAAAGCAAGTATACATAGTGCTGTCTAAGATCGTTAAAATCATCGTCTGTCAGGGCAATCAGCCATGAAACGTGCCTTAACGCGGATTTCCATTTATTGGTATTTTCCCGGATAATCATACTGTGCCTGCTTTCGTGCAGCTCTACGTTTAAAACGTCGAATGAATGGAACGGAATAACGCCGCGCTCTTTGCTGGAACCGTATCTTGGGTCTGTCGTCATGAAATGGCGCATAATATACATGATATGGTCGAAATACATTCTTCGCGCGGTATGTTTGTTTACTTTTAAAAACGGACCTACAGCGTTTGTTCCGCCTGAAAAAAAGTATCCGTCCATGTTCCATTGCATCGATGTAATATTCTCAGGCACAATCTGCCTCATCCACGGCGGAGATTGATTAATCCACGCAAGACAGTGGCCGTGTATTTTATATTCGTTTGTTCCGTCGGGACGGATTTTCCCGGAATCCCTTATACTCAAATAAGCTTCTGTCGGAAGTTTCCACTCGGGCAAAGTGTCGATCGGTATATCCGCTTCCGTTCTAAATTCAAAATTAGGAAATAAATTTTTTAGCCACGCGGGAGGCTTAAGGTGGCACTGCGGTTTTAAATTATTATCATCAACAAAAATCTCGTAGTGGTAACCCCTGATCGAATTCGGATCAACATGCCCCGTACCGATAACACCGATTATAAAACTTCCGTTTTCTTTATTGTATTTGCTCTTAAAAGGTTCCACTTCGTCAAATCTGTTTGAATTTACAACATTTGGAATCGCCTTATGATCGGGGTCCATCTGCGTAATTTTAATATTACCGAGCATCAGCTTGTCGCCTTCCAGTTTCGCGCCTGTTTCAGTGTGAAGATCGATGTTTAAATATTCCCAGCGTCCCGATGAAACCGGAGTCACGGCGCAAAGCGTTTTTTTGTACCATGTCTCTCCGTCATGAAAACCAATCCACGGCGGTTTGATAACGCCGATACTGTCCAGCTCGGATGTCCTTATATATATTTGGGTTCTGGCAGTTCCGCTGTAACCTGAAACACTTTGATAACCTTCGCCGCCTGATGAAGTTGACCAGATTTCAAACCTCATATATTTTTCCGCGGCGCTCTTTGGGTAGTAAAGATCAAACTCGATATATGTCTGATTGTTTAATTCGACAGCGGGACTAATCGGCGCCCTCATGCCGAATCCGCCGAAAGCTTTTCCGGCAATCGATGGATCAAAATAAGTGGTAAGGAGGATTAAACTGCCAAGTTCGAAAGGATCGTTTATAAGCTCGAAATGACTGTTGGGATTAGGCAGAACGCGCCCGTCGCTGGTACGCCACGATTTCCACACGGAAAAGTTTTTTTCAAGATCAAACTCGAATACAGGTATTCTTAAAAAACCCGCTCCGGGATCTTCGCGAAAATAAGGATCGTCACCGCCCGTTTTTAATACCATCGTTACCGTACATTATTTTACCACGATATTAACCAATTTGTCAGGTACAGAAATAACTTTTACTATCGTTTGTCCTTCGAGCCACTTTTGAACTCCCGGTAAAGCAAAAGCCGTTTTTTCCAGCTCTTCCTTCGCGGTTCCTACGGCGGCGGTGAACTTGTCTCTAATCTTGCCGTTCACCTGTATAACTACGGTAACTTCATCAAAGTGAGTTAATAAATCATCATAGACAGGCCAGCTGCTCTTGGAGACGGAATTTTTATATCCGAGCTTTTCCCATAACTCTTCGCCGAGATGGGGTGCGTACGCTCCAGCCATTATCACCAAAGGCTCCCACATCGCGCGCGGAATTTCACCTAATTTTGCCAATTCAGCGGAATAGATCATCATCGCGCTGATTGCGGTGTTAAAGTTAAGACCGGACGTATCATCTGTCACTTTTTTAACGGTTCTGTGGAGTGATTTTTGAAGTTCGGTTCCGCCCGCTTCGGCGCTGCCGGGAACAGCGTCACATAACGGCTTTTCGCCGATTGCCCAGAGCCGTTCCAGAAAACGCGATACACCTGTAACGCCCGCCATATTCCATGGTTTGCTGACTTCCAGCGGACCCATGAACATTTCATACAGGCGCAGAGAATCGGCGCCAAATTCTTTGATAATATCATCGGGGTTAATTACATTGCCGCGGCTCTTGCTCATTTTTTGGTTGTCTTCGCCTAAAATCATCCCCTGGTTTACGAGCCGCTGAAACGGTTCAATCGAATTAACAAGACCGATGTCGTAAAGAACTTTATGCCAGAAACGGCTGTACAGCAAATGCAGAACAGCGTGTTCTACGCCGCCGACATACAGATCGACGGGAAGCCAGTATTCGATTTTTTCCTTCGCGGCATATACCTTGTCGTTCTTTGGATCGAGGTAACGGATGTAGTACCAGCATGAACCCGCCCACTGCGGCATGGTGTTGGTTTCGCGTTTTGCCTTCGCGCCGCATTTCGGGCAGACAGTGTTAACCCATTCGTCGATTCCGGCAAGCGGGGATTCTCCTGTACCCGTCGGCGCGTAAGATTTTACATTCGGCAGTCTTAACGGCAGATCGTTTTCCGTTAACGGAACAATACCGCAAACATCGCAATGCACGATTGGAATCGGCTCGCCCCAATACCTCTGGCGCGAAAAAATCCAGTCTCTTAATTTGTAATTAACAGCTTTCTTCCCAAGCCCTTTTTCTTCAAGCCAGCCGGTTATTTTTTCTTTTGCTTCCGCGGTTGAAAGCCCTGTAATAAAACTTGAATTGACGGAAAAACCGTCAGCGGCGGTACATTCCGCCGGTTCGCGGTTAAATTCTTTCTCTGCGGAAAATTCTTCATTGCTTGCAACAACCTGAATAATAGGCAGGTTAAACGCCTTGGCAAAATCCCAGTCGCGCTCATCATGAGCCGGTACCGCCATGATCGCGCCTGTACCGTAGGAAATTAAAACATAGTCCGCGATCCAGATCGGAATTTTTTGATCGTTTACAGGGTTGATTGCGTATGAGCCGCAGAAAACACCTGTCTTTTCTTTCGCAAGATCGGTGCGTTCAAGATCGCTCTTTCTCGCGGCGGCTTCGATATACGCGCTGACTGCCTGCTTTTGATCAGAGGTTGTAATTTTTTCTACAAGCGGATGTTCCGGCGACAGAACCATGTATGTCGCGCCGAAAAGAGTGTCGGGTCTTGTTGTGTATATTTCCAGCGAATCAGAATGACCGTCAACTTTGAAAACAACATTTGCGCCTTCGCTGCGTCCGATCCAGTTGCGCTGCATTAATTTGACAGGTTCAGGCCAATCAAGCCCGTCGAGATCTGCAAGCAGGCGTTCGGCGTAAGCGGTTATTTTAAGTATCCATTGGCGTATTCGCTTGCGGGTGGTTTTTTCGCCGCAGCGTTCGCAAAGACCGTCTTTTACTTCTTCGTTGGCAAGCCCGGTCTTGCAGGACGGACACCAGTTAATCGGGCTCTCGGCTTCGTAGGCAAGTCCTTTCTCGAAAAGTTTAAGAAAAATCCACTGCGTCCAGCGGTAATAATCTTCCGCGGATGTATCGACCTCGCGATCCCAATCATAAGAAAAACCTAACGCTTTTATTTGTGCGCGAAATCTGTCAATATTAGCCGCCGTAGTCACTGCGGGATGAGTGCCGGTTTGAATCGCGTAATTTTCGGCAGGCAGACCGTAAGCGTCAAAACCCATTGGGTGCAGAACATTGTAACCGTTCAGGCGGAGGAAACGGCAGTAAATATCCGTAGCCGTATAACCTTCCGGGTGTCCGACATGAAGCCCCTGCCCCGAAGGATAGGGAAACATATCAAGAACATAGCGGCGCCTGTCTTTGGGAACAGCAGGATCTTCCAAAGTTTTAAAGGTTTTGTTTTTCGCCCAATATTCCTGCCATTTGGGTTCGATTATTTCAAAAGGATATTTTGCCATAGTAAAAGAATTATAAAGAATTTAACGTTTAATGTCTCCTTTTTTTTCAGCCTATCTATACAGAATCCTACTATTAAAATTTAAAATATAATGCTATACTACCCCCATGAATTATGTTTTCGCGCAAGCCATAAGTGAGATATGCGAACATTCTCTTGTATGCCTGGAGCGGCCTCTGCGCTGTTTAATAATCATGAACCCTGTCGCAGGCGGTTTTTACTTTAAATCCAAATGGGAAGCCAATGTCAAGATTCTGGAAGAATACAGGGAGAAAGCCCGGAAAAATCCGCGCAGACAGCTTTACAAGAATGTAATTGTAAGCATCACAGAAGGAAAAGGCTCGGCGAGCGAAATAACAAAAGGTTTTATAGAAAGATCGGTCAAAGACGCGGTTCCGTTTTATTTAATTATCAGCGGCGGCGGAGACGGCACCCACAGAGAAGTGATGAATTCGCTCTACAACGCGCCTGCTCATATCCTGAGAACAATGGCGGTGTTAAGACTTCCCATGGGAACCGGAAACGACGGCTCCGACAGCAACCAGCTTTCAAAAGCATTAGACCTGCTCTTAAAACCGACATGTATCGAATTGGCTCCCGCTGTACAGTTAATCCCGAATAAAAACGGACCGGCAAACTGGAAAGGTCCTTTTTACGCTTATAACATTTGCTCTGTCGGACTCGACGCTTATGTTACTCATATGACAAATGAAAAGAAAGGAAAAGCCACGGGCGACGCGTATAAATTCTGGGTGGACATGGCTACCCTTTCATACCATAAAAAATATAAGGTAGATTTTTTTGACGTAAAGGGACTGGATAAAAACAATAAAGAAACAATGTCTTTTAAGGAAAAGCTCCTTCTTTTAGCGATGGGTGTTTCAGGCGGCAGGACTTACGGTTCTCAACAGAACATTCTGCCGGATTCAAGAAATGTCTGCGGTATAAAAAATATATCCTTTTTAAGCAAACTAAAAATTAAAAGACAGGTTGCCGGCGGCAATCACATTAAAAACAAGAACGTGATTATTTTTGACGCGCACCGTCTGGAATTTACATGCAGGCACCAAATACTTGCGCAGATGGACGGTGAAACAGTTCTCCTGCAGCCGGAAGATTTCCCCGCTGTTATGGAACTCACAGAGGCGAAGATTCCCCTTTTAAAGCCGGACTTGGAAAAAAAAATTAATAAATAAAAATTAACTATAAAATAAAAAAATCTATTGACAAACCGGTTAATGCATGACAAAATTCATTGCTTATGTAGCTTAAGGGGGAAATATGGCTGCGACAGGCACAGGCAAGAAGAAGAAAAAAATACCGCCAATCGATCAGGAATTCCTTGAGAAGATGGAAAATTCTCTTATGGCTTTAAAAGCTGAAATCGTTGACAACTTAATATCCAGCAACGAAGACTTTAAGGAAATAATGGACGGGACGGAACCTAAAGATCTTGCCGATATTGCATCCGACGACACCGATCGAAAAATGATTGAAGCCATCGGCGCACAGGAATTAAAGCGGCTAAAATTAATTGAATCCGCAATCACAAGAATAAAACAAGGTAAGTACGGTCATTGTATAAAATGCGGAAAAAGAATCCCGCAGGATCGCCTTATCGCCATTCCCTACGCGCTTATGTGCATCGAGTGTAAAACCGAAGAAGAAAGACGTAACCGTTAAAGCAGAACAGTTTCCGCGATCTTTTGCGCGTCTGTTTTATCCAGCAATTTTTCTATAATCGAAATCGCCCATTCACCCGCTGTTCCCGCCGCCCTGCTGGTTATAATATTACCGTCTGTAACAACTCTCGCATCTGACCAATTCGCGCCGGATACTTTTTCTTCCATACCGGGATAACAGGTAAAACTTTTTCCTTTAATAATTCCAAGCGGAAAAAGTACAATCGCGGGCGAAGCGCATATAGCCGCGATAATTTTTCCCGCAGCCGCCGTCTCTTTGATCAGCGCGCCTGCTTCGGCAGAAGCGGCAAGGTTTACCGCGCCAGGCATTCCGCCGGGAAGAATCACAGCGTCATAATCGCCTGTTCCGTTTTTGATAAGTTCCGCAAGCGTTGTATCGGCAAGCAGTTTAACGCCTGTCCATCTGCCTGTAACGGTCAGATTGCCGGAAATTGATACGGTAGTTACCTCTATCCCGGCGCGCCGCAGATAATCAAAAGGCGTAATCGCTTCAACTTCTTCAAAACCGTCAGCCAATAAAATAATCGCTTTTTTTGCCATAAACTCTCCTTAACAATATAAAAATCCATTATTTGTTACTTGTGTAAAATTTTTGCAAACGATTTTAATTTCCCGCTTTTAATGTGAGTGCCGGGAACTTCAAGTATTTCTCTCGCGACCTTGTTGCCAAGCGCGGCGCATTCGGAAAGCGATCTGCCGCGTATCCATGCGGAAATAAAAGCAGCGCAGAAAGCGTCTCCGGCGCCGATAGTATCGCGCGGAACAATTGTAAACGTTTCCTCCCGGTAAATGTTGCCGCCTGCGATTATTACCGCACCCCTGCCCCCGAGCTTCACAACAATAATCGGGAATATTTCGCCTTCTGTAATAACCTTAAGCGTTGGGCAGACATCACGCATTATTGTTATTTCTTTTTCTCTTTCCGACGAATTGGGATCGTATTCATAACTTTTTCTAATCTGCTGATGGAATGCCAGTGTTTCATCGGCGTTCATGAAAATGAAAAGCGGAAAACTTCTGCTGTAGGTTAAAATTTCTTCCGCCTTACTTCGCGCCTGCATAACCGAAGCTGCGTCCAGCGCGACAGGAATTCCGCGTTTGCTCGCAAGCCTTAAAATGTGCTGCACCAGAGGGCGGCGGTCGAGAATATAGCCGTCAAGCGCGATAACTTCGGCGCTGCAGATAAGTTCTTCGCTAATATGCGATTCATTAAGTTCCAGCGCCGCGCCCGGACTAGCCGCGAAACGTATGTTCTCCTGAGAAATTTGTTCGCTTCCGGTATTACACGCAAAACATAAACCGGTTTTTTCGTTTGATTTTACAAGCGCGACGTTTACACCCGCGCCAGCCAGCTCCTCTTCAAAGATCACAGCAAGCTCGTCATTTCCTGTACAGCCTGTAAAAGCGGTTTTCATCCCAAGCATGGCGGCAATCTTCGCCACATTCGCGGAGCCGCCACCTGAACTTTTTACCGCATTGGCAAAGTCGACACTTGGCTCCCGCAGAAGTTTCTCCGCCTTGTCGCGGTCGATATGTTGAACCGGCTCTTTAATGCCGTATTTTGAGATGAGAAGACGGTCAATATTTATAAATACATCGATAATCGGGTTACCGATGCACAAGAGTTCTGTTTTTTTCAAACCAATATTCCTTCTTTTAGTATTTTTACATAAAGCGGATATAATTGTAAGATTAAATCTCAACAACCCCGTCATAAACGGTCACGCAATCACCTGTCATAAAAACAGCTTCATCCGTGTAATTGATAATGAGCTCTCCGCCGGGAAGCTGGGCTTTGATGTCTCTGCCTTTTTCGCAATGGCTGTTTAGCACAGCCGCTACTACCGCCGCGCACGCTCCCGTGCCGCAAGCCTGAGTTTCGCCGCTGCCGCGTTCCCACACGCGTATTTTTAAATGGTTTATATCCATGATTTCTACAAACTCGACATTTATTCTGTCAGGGAAAAGCGGATTGTTTTCGAATAACGGACCGATTGTTTGCAGGTTTATGTTGTCAACTCCTTCGCAGAAGACAACGACATGGGGGTTTCCCATTGAAACGCATGTTATATCGTAATCTTTGTCGGCGATTTTTACTTTTCTCGCGATTACATTTTCGCCGTTCAGGTTGACGGGGATTTTTTCGGGTTTTAATTGCGCGCATCCCATGTTTACCTTTACAGACGAAACTTTTTCGTTTCTGGTAGATAAAAACAATTCTCTGATTCCGCTGCGTGTCTCTATCTTCATGTTTTGTTTTCTTACAATGCCGTTGTCAAAAAGATACTTCGCGACGCAGCGGATGGAGTTTCCTGCCATGGCGCCTTCGCTGCCGTCAAGATTGAAAATCCTCATTCTTGCGTCCGCAGTATCCGACGGCAGAATTAATACAACACCTTCGCCGCCGATACCTGTGTGGCGGTCTGACAACAATACAGAAAGCGATTCCGGCGAATTGAGTTCCATTCCGATGCAGTTAATATAAATATAATCATTTCCTGTGCCGTGCATTTTTGTAAACGGCAGTTTGATGCGGCTGTCTCTTAAATTATTAATGTCAACCAACTCGGTGTTTATCTCGCTGTAATCAGAAAGAAGCGAATCGGCGAGCGCATTGGCGGTGTCAATCGAAGTAAGGCATGGTACGCCGAGCGAAACAGCTTTTCTGCGGAGTTTTACATCATCGAACGCCGGGTCTCTGCCTCTTTCCGATGTCGATATAATATAACTTATCGTTCCGCCTGCTAAAAGCGTTTCTGTATTAATTTCGTAATTGTCGCAGATTTTATCTATCGGTTCGACTTTAAAACCTTTTTTGTTTAAAAATCTCGCCGTACCGCGCGTTCCATGAAGTTTAAAACCAAGTTTGTATAATTTTTCGGCGACGCTGGCTATCTCACCCTTGTCGCCGTCGCGGATTGTTAATAACACGCCGCCTGTTTTTTTCATTTTGTAGCCTGCCGCGACAAGTCCTTTGTAAAGCGCTTCTTCAAGATT
>WQSF01000023.1 GCA_009788065.1 Treponema sp. | reverse complement strand
TTCGAAGATTTGGACAAGGTGCTGACGCAAAGCGAGGCTGTCATGTTTTACAGGAATTTCAGCAATGAATTTTCCAATAAAAACACAGGCAGATACAAAATTGTGCCGCGTCAGGATGTGGAAAAATTAATTAACATGGAAGCTGCATTCCAGTTAAGCGATTTTTCCGCGCGCGCAAAGACTGCGGAATACGAACGTGTTTTAAACGGCACTCAAATATTATCCGGCGTAATCGGCAGAGTGGCGAATAATATCAGCGTAACAGTTTCGCTGTATTCGTACCCGCAGTTACAGCAGCTCTCAGGCGGCGCTTCGTTAACAGTGTCCAACACGGCGGAATTGTACAGCAGGATACCGGAGCTTGTTCAAAAAATGCAGAGCGCGATGGGCTATACGTATATCGCGCAGGGAGGTTTTACAGACGCTGACGGAAAGCCGGGCTGGATAAATATTCCGCTTAACGGAAGAGTAAAATTCGAGCAGGGTGCAAGCGGTGTTTCCGCGTGGTATTACGACGTAGGAATTTCTAATAAAACCGCGACAGAACAGCTTGCGCGTAACAGAGCAAGAGACGATGTTCAGCGGATGATAGCTCAAAATATCGCTTCGCAGATGAAAGGCAGAATAGATGTAACGTCTCTTTCGTCTTTTGATTCCTACGGAACCGAAGAAACCGAAAAACGCATAGAAGAGGCTTTTACAAATTCCATAAGGACAAAAGTGCCAGCTTACGAAGTTCTTGAATGGCATATCGAAAAAGGCAGCGAAAACGGCAGAAACTGGTTTATGGCGTATGTGCTGGTTCGTTTTGTCCGTCAGGATATTTTAAACGAAATTGAGGTAATCAATCTGGAAACTGTCGCTAATAATTTGATCAGAACAATGAAAATTTCCATAACAGAAGAAGAAAAAGCCGGATTAATCAGCGAATTGGAAGGAGCAAGAAGTTACTCGTTAGGTGTCATCAGAAACGCGTCAAACGGAAGATGAACTCTTTTGTAAATATTTTTAGGAGTGTAATATGAAAAGAATTGTTTTATTGTTTGGATTACTTACAACACTTTCGGTTTCGCTTTTTGCTCAAGCCCAAGTCTTGCCTCGTCTCGCTGTTGTGCAATTTACTACCAACACCAGCACAGAAAAAATAAAAATGGACGCGATAACTGTACGCGAACTTGTCGTAAGCGAAATGGTGCAAACGCGCAAGTACCAGATTATCACGCGCGACGACATAGATAAACTGCTGGAAAACCAGAAAATACAAGTAAGCAGTATATCAAGTTCGGAAAACCTAAAAAAACTTCAATTACAGAATATCAGCTACATAGTAACAGGCTCGTTATCCGCAATGGGCAATGACTACGCGATAACGGTAAGAGTTCTTGACGTAAGCACAGGGCAATTCTCCCACAGCAGCAATGATTTTATGGGAAGCGCTTCGCGGGAATTGTATACAGGTATTACAAGTTTGATGACCAAATTTAATTCCGGTATGTCGGCAGGAGAGGGCGGCACAATTGTACAGGGGGGGCAAAGCGGAAGAAGCGGCGCGAATATAACAGGAGCAACAGCAGTATATAAAGTAGGCGACTTTGGTCCTGCAGGAGGCATAATATTTTACGATAAAGGAGTTTTCTCAGGCGGCTGGAGATATTTAGAAGCTGCTCCGTTTGAGACAGAATTTCGCGCTGAATGGGGAGCGTACCAGCAAGATGTAGCAGGAACAGGAACTGCGATAGGAAGCGGAAAAAGAAACACACAGCTTATTGCAGAACATTTAAGAAGTAAAGGAGAAAGCGGAAGAGCGGCAAGCTTATGCGCAAGTTTAGATTTTGACGGCATAAAAGACTGGTTTTTACCAAGCAAAGACGAATTGGATTTAATGTATAAGAATCTTGCACAGAAAGGTCTTGGGAATTTTGTAACGAGAGCAGATAACACTAATTATACACATTACTACTGGTCTTCGTCGCAGAACAGTAATAATTTTGTCGCGTGGGGTCAGTATTTCAACAATGGCGGTCAGTTCAACAACTTCAAGGATAATACAAGCTCAGTCCGTGCCGTTCGGGCTTTTTAATGATGGGGGAGTGCTATGAGGAAAGTAATTGCGCGCCGGAAAGTTGATTTGCTAGTTTTTTATCAAATGTTAGAAGAGGAGTGTTACCTGTCTTTCGGGCAAAAACTTCAAGGTAGCAATCAATGATGGAGAGCTTGGGATGAGAAATATAGATTTGGAGAATTTCGATGAATAGTTCACGATTAGACGAAATTGAATCTTTCTCTATTATCATAAAAACCGCTTCTTCAATGGACGCTCTGCTTATTTTTATTATTTTTTCAAGCACAAAAATAGTTTCTATTATTGCCGCGTCAGCCACAGCAAAAGTCTCACCGGAATTAATGCGAGCATTTATCAGTATTGTATTTTCTGGTACATCATCCAAAAGCCAGCGTAAAAGACAATTTGTATCAAGACTTTGCATAGGTTTCCATAACATGAGCTGTCCAACCGTCACCGCTTTCAATATGAATAGCCGAAGTTCCTTTTTCTGTCATTTCTTTTTGCAAAAGATTTCTAATTTCCTCTATTGGCAATGCTTTCCTTGTAGTGCGAGGAGAATTTTCTATTGTTTGGGAACCGGATGCTGGAGTAAAGGTCAATATAGTTCTGCCCTCAGGAACTGTTCTGGGGACATCAAGAATTATCCGGTGGTTAGCCGGTATATCAACAATTTGTTCTACAACCATGGTTGTATTGTAGCATAAAAAGCTTAATTTTGGAAGGTGTAATATGAAAAGAATTGTTTTGTTGGTTGCGTTATTCGCCCTGTTAAGCGCAGGGACCTTTGCGCAGCAGCTGACAGTAGCGGTAAGCACATTCGAAGCGAGGGGTGGGCTTACAAAGGATGACGCCGACGCAGTAACGGAGCTGTTTATATCTGAACTTGTTTCCAGTAAAACGGTAAAGGTAGTAGACAGAAACAGTTTTGACAAAATTATTGCGGAAATGAAGTTTCAGGCATCAGACTGGACAGACGGAAATAAGGTGGCGCAGCTCGGAAAAGCGTTAAGCGCAAACAGCATAATACGCGGAACAGTAATGAGCCTTGCAGGGCAGACAGCAGTTACAACATCCATATTGGATATAAATACCGCGGAAATAATTTCATCATCTACGCTAAGAATGGCAAGCATGATCGAAGTGTTTGATAAAATGCCTGCTTTCGTAAAGGATTTAATGAAGAACCTGCCCGATCCTCCCGGCGTTTACAAAATCGGCGGAAAAGGACCTGCAGGAGGAATTATTTTTTACGATAAAGGTTTTCTTGCAGACGGCTGGCGTTATTTGGAAGCGGCTCCTGTTGATTTCCCGAACGCCGTTCAATGGGGAGCGTATCAACAAAGTGTAACAGGCACAAGTACAGCAATAGGTTCTGGCAAAAAGAATACAGAACTGATTGTAAATAGATTGAATCAGTTAGGAGAAAGCGGAAGAGCAGCGCAGTTATGCGCAAGTTTAGATTTTGACGGAGTTAAAGATTGGTTTTTACCAAGTAAAGATGAACTTTATCTGATGTACAAGAATCTAAAAGCAAAAGGTTTGGGCGGTTTTAGTAACAATGGGTACTGGTCTTCGTCGAAGGACGATGATTATGGCGCGTTGTTGCAGCTTTTCTCCAATGGCGCTCAGTACGATAGCAACAAAGGCTTTAATTATAGCTACTCAGTCCGTGCCATCCGGGCATTTTAAAGGAATGTTAATGATTATTAAAAGATTTTACATAGAGGAAAAAAAACAAATAGGATTGTTTACCAATCCTCCGTGTTCTCCGTGCCTCCGTGTGAACTCTTATGTAAATATATTTTTAGGAGTGTAATATGAAAAGAATTGTTTTATTAACAGCGTTATTCGCCATGCTTGCGCTTACGGTATTCGCGCAAACATCAGGAGAAGACCTTGCCATCCTTAACCGCATGATGAAAATGAAAATGGACGGGCTAATCCCTCTGCGTTTTTTGAACGCGATGGACGGCAAGCCTGTAGATAACGCGGCGGTTAACGTACATGGAATCGGCGTATTTATGACTAACATGGAAGGAATTATTTCTTTCCCGGAGCAGGAAGACGGTTTTTATACGCTTGAATTTTCCAAACAGGGTTATATAAGCGTAAAAATCGAGTTTGAAGTAAAACTAAACAATGTGTTTAACAACCGCATTTCTGTCTCACCCGTTATGCGCGGCGATTATCTTCGCATAGTTCTAGATTGGGGACAGCGGCCCGCCGATTTGGATTTGCATTTAGTAAAAGAAGGAAGTTATCACATTTCTTACAGAAACATGCGAAGCGCCGATGATAACTCAGTCATGCTAGACCGCGACGACATGGACGGCTTCGGACCTGAAACTATCACCATAATGGAAACCGATTTACGCGCGGTTTATCAGGTTTATATTCACGACTACACAAATCGTAACAATTCGTCCTCCACCGAGCTTTCGCGTAACGGCGTGGCTGTTAGGGTATATAACCGAAGCGGGCTTATCCGCAGTTTTTATGTACCAAGTAATTTAAGAGGACATACATGGAATGTGTTTAAAATTATAAACGGCGAAGTAGTGCAATGGTAAATATATTTAGGAGTGTAATATGAAAAGAATTGGTTTACTGTTTGGATTACTTGCCCTGTTAAGCGCAGGGATTTTTGCGCAGCAGCAGCCTACGGTAGCGGTAAGAGCTTTTGAAGTAAGCGGCGGCTTATCACAAGATGAAGGTAACGCAATTACTGATATTTTTATTTCTGAACTTATTGGAACAGGAAGAATAAGAGTTGTAGACCGTAACAGTTTTGACGCTATTATGGCAGAAATGAAATTTGGAGCTTCTTCATGGTCAAACAATGAAAATGTAGCTAAATTGGGGAACGCTATCAATGCAAACTATATTATTCAAGGCACTGTAACGCAATTAGGAGGACGAATTATAATTACTGTTAGGGTATTGGATATTAATAAGGTACAATTTGTTTCTTCGCCGAATTTGCAATTAACTAATATGAATGAGATTTTTTCTAAACTACCGCCATTTGTTCGTGATTTAGCACTAAATTTTACAGATAATTCAACTGTATATAAGGTTGGTAGTATAGGACCTTCTGGCGGGTATGTGTTTATGGATAAAGGTTTATATACTGATGGTTGGCGTTATTTAGAAGCTGCGCCGTCTAATTATGATTTTAATGCTTTTGTCGATGGATATAAAGGTGGAACTAATCCATATTATCAAAGAAATGTATTAGATTTATTAAGACCAATGAATATTAATGGCATTACAGGTTGGCGTATACCAAATAGAAGTGAATTACTACTAATGTATAGTATTTTAAAACAAAAAGGGATAGGGGAGTTTAATAATTCACATTATATTTCAAATGAGGAAGATTGGGTAGGTGATTTTAGATATTTTTGGAGTGTTAGGTTTAATGATGGAGAAAGTATAATTCCTCCTCCTAATAGAGTTTATGTTGTACGACCTATAAGAGGATTTTAATTTAAGGAGAAAATTATGAACAACAATCTTTTAATCAAAGGTAACGGTATTTGTTTGCGTGAATTACAAGAGGATGATATTCCTCGAATTAATGAAATTGTTCGAGTTTGTGCCGCTCGTTCTACATGGATTTTATATAAAGTATATAAGAATGAAAGCTTGATTAAACATACATTGTTAGATATGAATAAGAGAGGAAATGTAAATAATGATGGTTTGTTTGGTAAACTCCTAAAAGATTTTAATATATTTGACAATATGATGTCTAAAAAAAATTATAATTTAGAAGAAATTCTAAGATTTTACCCTGACGATCATCTTTTTTTCTCTTATGGACCAATCCAAAGTTCTTTTGAGGAAAGCATTAACGAATTTATAAATGTTGCTATTGATACCAGAATAGAAAAGAAAAGACGTTTGTTTCGTTTGGGAATTGAAATAGAAACTAAAGAAGGAAAAGTATTAATAGGATGTTTCACATTTGATTATAATAAACATAAAACACAAGGTTATCAACACGAAACAACTGGTGATCCGGGTATATTTATTCACCCTGATTATAGAAAAGCAAGTGATAAAAGAACATGGTGTGAAACATTTATACTTTTTACGGAATTCTTAAAAATTGATTATCCATATAAAAATGATAATATACAAATAAGCGCTACAACACATCGTTTAAATGAAGAAACTTCAAATATTTTATCTAAAAAATACGGATTTGAAGAATTTAAAGCTTATGTTTCGCATGAAAATTTTGGCGAAAGACGTTTTTTCACTATTTCCTATAATGATTTTATTAAGGTTTTTAGTTCAAAAGATAATAATGAAATAAAGATAATTAAAGGAAACCAATAATGAAAAAAGTAATGTTTTTACTAGTATTATTCGCCATGCTGGTATCCGCGCTCTTCGCGCAAGCCCAAGTCTTGCCGCGTCTTGCTGTGTTTGAATTCAGTACCAATATTGATAATCGCGAAATAAAAGCGGATGCCGCAGCAGTACGCAACATGGTAGAAAGCGAACTTTCCTCAACAAAAAAATTCCGGATCATGACCCGTACCGAAATAGATAAACTTATCGCAAATCAAAGGTTTCAAGCAAGCAGTATTTCAAGCGAAGAGAATATCGAAATATTAAAAATGGAACAAATAAGTTACATAGTTACTGGAACTGTTAATGTTATGCGTGGTGATTACGCGATAACGCTAAGTATTCTAAGTATATCCAGCGGACAAATTTCTCATAGTGATAATATTCAAATAAAAAGCAGCGAAAATTTTTATGAAAGTGTTATTATTTTAGTAAAAAAATTTACTACCGGTATTTCTGCCGGTGAAAGCGGAAGAATATACAATATAGGCGACACAGGTCCCGCAGGCGGATTAATTTTTTATGACAGAGGATTTGTTTCCGATGGCTGGCGTTATTTAGAAGCGGCGCCTGCCGGAACTGATTTTACCGCAGAATGGGGAGCTTATAGAACAGATGTAGCCGGAACAGGAATAGAGATAGGCAGCGGCAAGAGGAATACAGAATTGATAGTAAACAGATTAAGACAATTAGGAGAAAACAACCGTGCCGCGCAAATATGTATTGGGATGGAGATAAACGGATACAAAGACTGGTTTTTACCTAGTGCTGATGAATTAATTTTAATGTACAAGAATTTAAAAGCGAAAGGTTTAGGTAGTTTTAGAGAAAATGTATACTGGTCCTCAACAGCAATGGAAATTACTAATCCAGCTGATATTGCTGCGTTCTTTATGAATTTTCGCAATCCTGCAGATATGAACAATTATGGCAGAAGAGTTGATACTTACTCAGTCCGTGCCATTAGAGCTTTCTAAGGTTGGTTATTCGTGGTGAAAAATCTTCTGTAAAAATAAAAGGAGTGTAATATGAAAAGAATTGTTTTGTTAACCGCGTTATTCACAGTGTTAGCCGCAGCTCTATATGCGCAAGTCCCCTCAAACTGGGACACCAATCCGCCGCAGGACAGCGCAAGCCAAAAATACGCTGTCGGTATTTCCGCGCCCTCATCAAGCGAGCAGGAGGCATTAAAAAATGCCATGCAAAATGCTGTACAGCAGTTTGCTTCTTCCATTGCGACACGCTTTCAGGGACGTACGGATATAACAGTACAATCTCAAGGATATGCAAGCGATATAGAAGACGCATATACAGTTCATATGGAAACATCTTCGTTTTCGACTAACGTACCTGTTACAGGGGTCAAAGAACAGGCAAGAAAAATCGAAAGAGAGGGCGGGCGTTTTGTAGCGCGTGTTCTTGCCGTAATGTCTGCCGAAGATTATAACAAGGCAAAACAGTATGTAGAAAACGAAGAAGCCGCTTATCTCGCGTATCGTTTTTTTATTCAGCGCGGTGCGCTTCAGGCAAATCTGAATCAAAAACCCGCAGGCTTCGATGATTATTTTTCGTGGCTTAAGAATAATTGCGTAATTATCTCTATGGATGATCCTAACCCTGCCGCCATGATGGAGCAGATGGATCAATTTATAAAAAAACTATATAAAAACACGGTTGTTTTCGCTCAAATAATAAACGGAAGAAGCGCTCGCATTATTTATAATTCCGGTAAATATTATGACGGTATTTTAAGAGCCCTGCAGAATACCGGCTTATTTACCATCCAAAGAGAAAGCACACATCTTGTTTTAAAGCCTGTCAGAGCGAACGTTCTTGCGGATTTTAGAAACGCTGTCAGCGCCATGAAAGATTCAGCCAGGTTTGTTATCACAGGGTTGGAAATAATTCAAACGCAAAGCGCGGATACTGTAAATCAGGGCATGATAGTTATAAATCAATTCAGAACAATCGCTTCCCGTCAGTTTAATATGCAGGCTGTTAATTATACGATTCCGTCGCAGTTTCTCTCAGGCTATGTTGACGAAGACGGCATTATACGCCATGCACAGAACAATCAAAACGCCTTTCCGGCGCGTTATCTGATAATCCTTCGCTCCCAGACAAAATTAGAAAGGGGAATACCGGAATATAATATCCCTCCAATGGTTAGCGCGTCATGCAATTTTACATTATACGATATTGTGACAGGCGAAACATTGCAAAGCGATACGGCGCAGACCTTAACCGGAGCTTTTACGCTGTCTAACATAGAAGACAGAGTCGTAATAGGGGTAAGTCAAAACGCCTTAAGGCATCTATTCAATGAAAAAACCCAGCCCGGTCTCTTAGAAATAATGTGCGGCGTTTTAGAAGGGCTTTAAAAATTACAAAGTATACATAAAAGATTTAATAAAGCACATGCATAGGCTGATCGCCGTGCGCGCCCGCGAGTTTTTTATGAACAGGGTCTACTATTAGATCCATTGCTTCGAGAGGTAAAGCTCCCAGTAGCACATCTTTCGCGTTTGTTACAACTATTGCCGGAAGTTCTATGTAACGGTCTTTCCATTGAATTTTTACAGCTTCTGTAATTGGAGAGCTAAACGGCTCTCCATCCGCAAAAGATGACATTGTTTCACCTTTAATACTCAGTCCTAATTTTTCACGGACTTCTTCGTTAATAACCAAAGTCCAGGCTCCGTTGTCCGGCATTGCCTGTACTGTTAATGTGCGGATTTTATCTTTATCCAAGTAACCTCGATCTGCAAGACTTCTGTCTGATATATTTACTAATGTTATATCTTCATAAAAAGATACCATTTTTTGCTCCTTCAAATATTATTACATAAATAGTATAAAAAAGATACATACAATTGTTAAGTATTTATTTAATGAACTTATTAAATAAACCAGTGATTAAATACTTCCCCTTTTAACAGTGTATTACCAAAATTCTGTTAAAATTATTAATTTGTGTTAATCCCTTCTTGCTTGACAGTTTTTGGAAACCGCTGGTACAATTTGTATATCCTATGAAAAAAATACAATGGAGGAGAAAATCATGAAAAAAATCAGTTTAATTTTGCTTGCAGCGCTTGTTTTACTGTCAGTAACGGCATGTCAGAAAGGGCAGGGCGCAAAAAAAACGGCGGATAGTTTCGATCTTGCCCTGGTAACCGATCTTGGAACAATTGACGATAAATCTTTTAATCAAGGTTCCTGGGATGGTCTGGTTCGATACGCCAGAGAACAGAACATTTCTCACAAATATTATCAGCCTTCCGAGCAAAGCCATGACGCGTACCTAATGACTATCGATCTTGCTGTCCGGGGCGGAGCGAAGATCGTAGTCACACCGGGTTTCCTTTTTGAAGTGCCGATTTTTATCGCGCAGGACCGCTATCCGGGTGTGCATTTCATCCTGATAGACGGAGTGCCGCACAGCGAAGATTATTCCAATTTCAGAACAGCTTCTAATGTGGTGGGTGTTCTCTACGCCGAAGATCAGGCGGGATTCCTCGCCGGATATGCCGCCGTCAAAGACGGAAACAGAAGACTTGGTTTTATGGGAGGCATGGCGGTACCGGCGGTTGTGCGTTTCGGTTACGGATTTATACAAGGCGCGGAATACGCCGCTCAAGAACTCGGTCTTGCGTCAGGCGCGATTACTGTCAACTACCATTACACAGGTGGTTTTGCCGCTACTCCTGAAGCGCAGACAATGGCGGCTTCATGGTACAATTCCGGGATCGATGTTATCTTCGGCTGCGGAGGAGCTGTCGGCAACTCTGTAATGGCGGCAGCGGAGCAGACAGGAAAGAAAGTAATCGGCGTTGATGTCGATCAGTCGGGTGAATCTTCGACGGTTATCACGTCCGCGATGAAAGGATTGGCGCCTTCGGTATACGCCTGTATCAAAGATTATTACGCGGGAAAATTCCCCGGCGGGCAGACGCTGGTTTTTGACGCGGCAAACGATGGCGTCGGGCTTCCGATGGACACGTCAAAGTTTGGTTCGTTCAGCAAGGCTGATTACAATGCGATCTTTCAAAAACTGTCGAACGGCAGTATTCCCAGAATGGAAAATATAACTGACGACGGCAGTCCAAGGATCGTTCCTGTTCGCATAACAAGGGTTACAGAAGTTAGATAACTTCTGACACCTATGGATTACCTTATTGAAATGGCCGGGATTACGAAAGTATTTCCCGGCATTGTTGCCAACGACGATGTCACGCTTCAGCTTAAAAAAGGTGAAATCCATGCGTTGTTAGGTGAAAACGGAGCCGGTAAATCCACCCTTATGAGTATCCTTTTCGGTCTTTACAAGGCCGAAAAGGGTGTAATTAAAAAAAACGGTGAAGTTGTTCATATCACAGGTCCCAATGACGCGAAAAAGCTCGGGATCGGAATGGTTCACCAGCATTTTAAACTTGTTCACAATTTATCGGTTCTGGAGAATATTATTCTCGGCGCGGAAACCGTTAAGTACGGTGTTTTAAAGCTCGACAATGCACGAAACCATGTATTGGAACTTTCCAAACGCTATAAACTCGAAATTAATCCTGACGCTCTGATCTCGGATATTACAGTAGGGATGCAGCAGAGGGTTGAAATTCTTAAAATGCTCTACCGCGAAAACGATATATTAATCTTAGACGAACCCACCGCTGTTCTTACTCCGCAGGAAATCGAAGAGTTAATGCACATAATGAAAAATCTTGTAGCGGAAGGAAAATCGATTTTATTTATTACNCATAAACTGAACGAAATAAAAGCAATCNCGGATCGCTGTACCGTTTTACGAAAGGGNAAGTGNATAGGAACTGTAGATGTCAGTTCTGTTTCCAAAGAAGATTTGTCAGAAATGATGGTCGGCAGAAAAGTGAGCCTTACCGTTGAAAAAACAGAAAGCAAATGCGCGGATGTCATTCTAAAAGTGGAAAATCTTACCGTAAAAAGCAAACTGCACGAAAAAGCCCTTGTAAACAACGCGAGTTTTGAAATCCGTTCAGGCGAAATAGTCTGTATCGCTGGTATTGACGGAAACGGACAGCAGGAACTTGTTTTAGCGCTTGCCGGAATGATGGAATCTGAATCGGGGCGCATTTTGCTAGAAGGAAAAGATATAACTGAAAGTGATATACGCTCAAGAGGTTTTGCGCATATTCCCGAAGACAGACACAAGCACGGTCTTGTGCTTGATTACAATCTTGCGTTTAATCTTGTGCTTCAAAATTATTACACTCCGCGTTTTAAAAAATTCGGTTTTTTAAAATTTGACGAAATCTACAAATTTGCAGATAACTTAATAGAATCATTTGATATTCGCGCCGGAAAGAAAGCGCAGACAATTACGCGCAGCATGTCGGGCGGTAATCAGCAGAAGGCGATCATCGCACGCGAAATTTCGCGTGATTCGCGTCTTTTAGTCGCGGTTCAGCCGACAAGAGGGCTAGATGTCGGCGCGTGTGAGTATATTCACAAACAGTTGATTATAGAACGGGACAAAGGAAAAGCCGTTCTGCTTGTTTCTCTGGAATTGGACGAGGTAATGGATGTCAGCGACAGAATACTTGTAATTTTTGAAGGAAAGCTTGTCGCGAATGTAAAACCAGCCGAGGTAACTTATCAGGAACTTGGCTTGTACATGTCAGGCACCGGACGGGAACCGGCATGAAGATAAAACTTTTGAATTCCGAATCATTGTTCGACACGCTTTCATCCGTAACGGCGATTTTAGTCGGTCTTTTAGCCGGATTATTTATACTTTTTTTAACTAACGCTTCTCAGGCTTTAAACGGTTTCGGCGCGATTCTGACAGGCGGCTTTTCCAGCATGAATAATGTTGGACAGGTTTTATATTTTGCAACCCCGATTATCATGACAGGGCTCTCGGTCGGATTTTCCGCAAGAACCGGATTGTTTAATATCGGAGCTTCGGGTCAGTTCATAGTCGGCGCCTACGCCGCTGTTCTTGTCGGCGTTAAATGCAATTTTCTTCCGGGGCATCTGCACTGGATTACCGCGCTGTTCGCGGCAATGCTCGCCGGAGCGGTTTGGGGAGCGATTCCAGGAATTTTTAAAGCTCTGTTCAATGTAAACGAAGTTATATCATGCATAATGACAAATTATATCGGCACATATCTTGTAAATTTTCTTGTAACAAAAACAATTTACGACGTATTAAGAAACCAAAGCATACGCGTGCTTGAAAGCGCGAATCTTCCAAGATTGGGAATGGATAAAATATTCAAAGACGGGTTCATTGTTTCGAGCGCGAACTCAGGTATTTTTTTAGCGATACTGTTCGCCGTGTTGATGTTTATCATTCTTGAAAAAACCGCTTTCGGTTATGAGCTAAAAGCGTGCGGATTCAACCGCGAAGCCGCGCGTTATGCCGGAATAGATGAAAAACGCAGTATCATTTTATCGATGATCATCGCGGGCGCTCTTGCGGGGCTCGGCGGCGCGCTGTTATATCTTGCAGGAGCGGGAAGAGGCATCACTGTCGTTGATGCGCTAGCGCTTGAAGGGTTTAACGGCATTCCTGTCGCGCTTTTAGGTCTTAATAACCCGATTGGCATTATTTTTTCAGGTTTATTAATCGCGTACCTTAATGTCGGCGGATTTAACATGCAGTTGTATAATTTCGCCCCTCAAATAATCGAAATTATTATTGCCGTAATAATCTATTTCAGTGCTTTCGCGCTTCTTGTAAAAGGATTTTTAAGTTCGATCAATAAGCGTAAGAAAGGTGATTTATGAACATACTGTATTTTCTTGTTCAACAGACAATGTTCTTTTCCATACCCCTTTTAATAGTCGCACTGGGAGGAATGTTCGCAGAACGTTCGGGTGTAATTAATATCGCGCTGGAAGGAACAATGATCATAGGCGCGTTTTCCGGCATTTTATTTATGAACATGATACAGCAGTTTATTTCAGGGCAGATTGTGCTGATTCTTGCAGTGCTGGTTTCCTCTCTTGCCGGTATTCTTGTTTCGCTTCTTCACGCTTACGCTTCGATTAACCTCAGGGCAAACCAGATTATAAGCGGAACCGCGATTAATATGCTCGCTCCCGCTCTCGCCATTTACATCGCCAGAATGATACGCACTGTACAGCAAATACCGTTTGTAAATCAATTCAGGATAGAAAAAGTTCCGCTGTTAGGTGACATTCCGTTAATCGGCGGTTTGTTTTTTAAAAACACATATATCACAACGTACATCGGTTTTTTAATTCTCGCTCTTTCAGCTTTCTTTTTATATAAAACACGTTTCGGTCTTCGTTTGCGCTCCTGCGGCGAACATCCGCAGGCGGCGGATTCAGCCGGAATAAATGTATATTTTATGCGATACGCGGGAGTAATGATTTCAGGCGCTCTTGCCGGTCTTGGCGGATTGATATTTGTCATCCCTACGTCAATCGAATTTAACCCCGAAGTTTCCGGTTACGGTTTTTTGGCTTTGGCTGTACTGATTTTCGGGCAGTGGAGGCCGGGACGTATTCTTGCCGCCGCTTTTTTCTTTGGATTTATGAAAGCGATTTCTTCTTCTTATTCCGGCATTGACTTTATGAAAGCTGTTCCTATTCCAAGTTATATCTATAAGATGATACCATATATCGCTACATTGATAGTGCTTGCTTTCAGTTCAAAAAAATCACAGGCGCCGCAGTCCGCAGGCATACCTTTTGATAAAGGGCGGCGGTAGAAAGGAGAGAAGAATGGAAAAACAGTATCATATAGGTTTTGACGACAGCCACGGAGCCTGTTACGCGATTCTTCCGGGAGATCCCGGCAGAGTGGAAAAAATCGCCGCTTTTTTGGAGAAGCCGAAATTTTTTTGCCAAAACCGCGAATATACGACATGGTTAGGTGAAATTACAGGAAAGAAAATTATGGTAATCTCCACCGGAATGGGCGGTCCTTCTACCGCGATTGCCGTGGAAGAGCTTTTTAAAACCGGTGTGCGTAATTTTATCCGCGTAGGCACCTGCGGCGGAATGTCGTTATCTGTCACAGGAGGAGATATTGTTATCGCCACAGGCGCGATCCGTCAGGAAGGAACTACGCGCGAATATGTGCCTGTTGAATTTCCCGCCGTCGCAAACATCGATATTACGAACGCGCTTGTTAAAGCGGCTAAAAAATTAAATTTAAAAACGCATACCGGCATTGTACAGTGTAAAGATTCTTTCTACGGACAGCACAGCCCGGATCGCATGCCATCGAGTTTCGAGCTTAATAATAAATGGGACGCATGGAAAAAAGCGGGATGCCTTGCTTCCGAAATGGAAAGCGCGGCTCTCTACATTGTAAGCCAAATTTTAGGCGCTCGCGCGGGCTGTGTATTAAATGTTGTATGGAATCAGGAACGCGAAAAAGCAGGTATGACCAACCCCCATTGCCATGATACGGAAATGGCTATTAAAACAGCTATAGAAGCTATACGAATATTAATAGAAGAATAATAATTACACCTAACGATAGCGCATAATAAACTTGCTGCCGCCTCTTATATATGTTATATTGAATTCATGTTTGGTTTAGAAGGAAAAGAAGGCGATACGGCGGAACAAAATACAGAACTCCGTCAATGGCCTGTGCAGATAAAACTTGTTCCTGTTAACGCTCCGTATTTCAACGGGTCAAACCTGCTTATCGCGGCGGACTGCGCGGCTTACGCCTGCGGCAGTTTTCATCAACAATACATGAAGGGGAAACTTACGATTATTGGCTGTTCTAAATTGGATAATGTTGATTATACCGAAAAACTGGCGGAAATCATCGCAAGGAACGATATTAATTCTGTGACTGTAGCCAGAATGGAAGTTCCCTGCTGTGCGGGAATCGAATACGCCACACAGAACGCTGTAAAATATTCAGGTAAAAAAATTACATTAAGAGTGTATACGCTTCCAGTTAATTAAAGTTTATTACAAATAATAATCCTGTGTCCGCTGTATAGAAAAAATCTTCGCTTTTTTGTATAGTTTTACTCAGGAGCGGTATATGTACAAGTCTGTCGATGCAAAAGTAAATTTCCCCAAACTGGAGGAAGAAGTCCTTAAATTTTGGGAGCATAACCATATTTTCGAAAAATCTCTGGAACAACGAAAAAACGCAGAGTCTTCAGAGTTCGTTTTTTACGACGGTCCTCCGTTTGCCACAGGTCTTCCGCACTTCGGCCATTTTGTGCCAAGCACAATTAAAGACATTATTCCGCGCTACCAGTCCATGAAGGGAAAAAGAGTCGAACGCAGGTTCGGCTGGGACTGTCACGGACTGCCCGTTGAAAACCTCATCGAAAAAGAACTGGGGTTAAATTCAAAAACCGCTATCGAAGAATACGGTATCGCCAATTTTAACGAAGCCTGCCGCGCTTCCGTTCTGCGTTATGTTAAAGAATGGCGGCAAACCATTACCCGCCTCGGCAGGTGGGTTGATTTCGATCACGATTACAAGACTATGGAAAGCGATTACATGGAATCAATCTGGTGGGTTATGAAATCCCTTTGGGAAAAAGGACTTCTCTACGAAGGTCACTATATCCTCCCGTACTGTCCGCGCTGCGCGACCGTGCTTTCAAATCACGAACTAAATCTCGGCGGATACAGAGACGTGCATGATCCCGCAATAACTGTCCGTTTCAAAGTTGCAAACGGCGCGAAAATCGAATTTCCTTCCAATACATATCTTCTTGCATGGACGACTACTCCCTGGACTTTGCCTTCGAACTTGGCGTTGACGATGGGTTCAGACATCGATTATGCGCTGATAGAAGACAAGGCATCAAAAGATAATTACATTCTCGCGGAAGCGCGATTGCCGGCGTATTACAAAAAAGAAGACGAGTATAAAATTATATGGAAGAAAAAAGGCGCGGAACTTGCAGGTCTCCAATATGAGCCGCTTTTGCCTTATTTTAAAGACGCGCCTCATGCGTTTCGTGTTTTCTTAGGCGATTTTGTCACTACAGAGGACGGTACCGGCATTGTTCATACCGCTCCCGGTTTCGGCGAAGACGACGCGCGCGTTCTTAAGGGGACAGGCATACCTGTTATCTGCCCTGTTGACGCGGAATGTAAATTTACAAGCGAAGTTACAGATTTTGCCGGAGTCTTTGTAAAAGACGCGGATAAAGCAATTATCGAAAAATTAAAAACGGAAGGAAAACTAATAAAACGGGATCAAATCCTTCACTCATATCCGCATTGCTGGAGATGTTCAAGCCCGCTCATCTACCGCGCTGTCGGTTCATGGTTTGTAAGCGTAGAAAAAATTAAAGAAGACATATTAGACGCAAACAGGAAAATATACTGGGTGCCGGAACATATTAAAGAAGGGCGTTTCGGAAAATGGCTTGAAGGCGCCCGTGATTGGGCGATCAGCCGGAGCCGCTTCTGGGGGAACCCGCTTCCGATTTGGCGGTGTGACGATTGCGGTAAATTAATTTGCGTTGGAAGCCGCGCGGAATTAAAAGAACTCTCCGGTATTTATCCCGACGATCTTCATAAACATTTTGTCGATGAAATTACAATTCCATGCGAATGCGGAAATACAATGAGACGTATTCCCGAAGTGCTGGACTGTTGGTTTGAATCCGGCGCAATGCCGTACGCGCAGAATCATTATCCGTTTGAAAACAAGGAATTTTTCGAAAATCATTTTCCTTCTGATTTTATCAGCGAAGGATTGGATCAGACACGCGGCTGGTTTTACACTCTTACAATCCTTGCCGCCGCGCTTTTTAAAAAACCGGCTTTTAAAAACTGTGTTGTCAACGGTTTAGTGCTGGCGGCGGACGGTAAAAAAATGAGTAAGAGCGAACGCAATTACACAGATCCGAACGAAGTTATAAATATGTTCGGCGCAGACGCGCTTCGCCTGTTTCTTGTACATTCAGCCGTGGTAAAAGCCGATGACCTTCGCTACAATGACGACGGCGTCCGCGAAATTTTAAAAAGTATCATCATTCCGCTTTGGAATGCCTACAGTTTTTTTGTTACCTACGCGAATATCGATAAAGTAACCGCGTCAGGCGCGCCTGATAATCCTGTTAATCCGCTGGATCAATGGATACTTTCAGAAACGCAGACTCTTGTAGAAAAAGTCGGCGGCGCGCTGGATGCATACGATCTCAGCCGCGCGGTCGATCCAATCTTAAGATTTATAGACCTTCTTAATAACTGGTATATCCGCCGCTCGCGAAGGCGTTTTTGGCGCAGCGAAAACGACAACGACAAACTTGAAGCGTACGGCACTCTTTACGAAGCTCTAAAAACGCTGATAACAATCGCCGCGCCTTTTATGCCCTTTACAACAGACGCGATATGGCAGAATCTGCGTCTGGAAACAGACCGCGAATCTGTACATCTTACAGATTTCCCTGTTGTAAACGAAAAACGCCGTGATAAACAGCTCGAATTTCGCATGGCATCAGTTATGTCCGCGGTTTCAATCGGACGTTCTCTTCGTTCGCAGTACAATATTAAAATGAGACAGCCCCTGCGCAAGGCGGAACTTGTTACGTGCAATCAGGAAGAAAAAAAATCTCTTATCGATATGGCGGACATTATCCGCGAAGAGTTGAACGTAAAAGAGATAATCTTTTCAGATAACGAGGAAGACCTTGTCGGATACGAAGTAAAAGCGAATTTCCGCGTATTGGGAAAAGAACTCGGCAAGGATATGAAAGCCGCCGCCGCGATAATCGAAGCGCTAGGCCATGCGGAGATTCAAAGCGTAATTAAAGGTGCGACCCTTTCTATCGATGTTCCGGCAGAATCAGGCGCAATCCGCGCTGTAGAAATTACTGCGGAAAAACTCGATATCCGCAGAATCGAAAAAGCGAATCTTCGCGTTCTTAACGAAGGCACGCTGACTGTCGGTCTTGATACGGAAATAACGCGGGAGCTTAGTATGGAAGGCGACATCCGCGATTTAATCCGCGGTATACAAAACACGCGTAAGGAAACAGGTTTGGCTGTTACGGATCGCATCGAGCTTTGCGTTTTCGGAAGTGATTCTCTGAAAGAAGCATGGGATCGTTTTAGCGAAATCACCGCCGAAGAAACTCTCGCGGTAAAAACCGTATGGGCGCAAGCAGAAGGTCAAATCCCAATCGAATCAGGAGACGAAACATGGCAGGTAAGTATAAGAAAAGCATAATTCCTTACTTTTTAATTATTTTTGTCACAATGTTTCTATCCTGTAAGACCGTTTCTATGCCGGATACGGCTGATGTGTTACGTGACGACGCGACATATGCTCCGCTTGATACCGGAGCTGATGTTTATCTTTTTGCTCACGCAAAGGAAGCGCGTTCCATAATAGAAATTTTACCGGTAAGAGAATTAAAAGACAAGCAGGCAAAGATGATGCTCGACAGAACAAATTTTATTACAGCCGCTGTATTTCCTGAAAAATCTGGAAAGCGGTTTCAGCTTGCCGCATGGGGAAGGTATCCTGCTTCCAACGCCGCAACCGCGTTGAACTCGAATAAAGGCTGGGAAAAAATAAAAGCGCAGACAGGATACGAATACTGGTACGCAAAATCAAACAGCCTTTCGCTCGCTTTAAATAACAGGCAGGCATTTATAATCTCAACATTGAATAGAAAACCGGCTGAACCTGCTGCTTCAGCTCCCGGCATGGAAATTCCTGAAGGATTCAATGAGTTCCGTAAAAGGGCTCCTTTTTCTTGCTGGGTAGATAATCCCGCTCCTGTATTGTTAAAAATATTAAGTGAAGCAGGCTTTCCGGGACGGTTCCCCGTTCAAAAACTTTTTTTTAATCTTTACCCTGAAAAAGATAAATTTGAAGCGATAATCAAGCTTCAGTTTGAAAACATCACTCAAGCGCGCGCTTTCGCCGCGGTTCTCGGTCTTGCAGGCGCTTTTGTCTCAAGGGAACCCGAACCTGCATCGTCTAAAAAAACCGGCATGATGATTGTCTCCATTCTGCTTGCCAATGCGCCTATACAAAACGGCGCTGCCATCGATTTAAAAACCGCGGCGCTAACCGCAGATGAACTGGCGGTTTTATTAAATTATTTACTGGATATATAACCGCGGGTATAATCAGCCGGATATTTACTTTTAATTTTTAATTTATTATTATTGAGGATAATCATGCCTACTTATGAATACGAATGTAAAAGCTGCTCTCATAATTTTGAAGTCTTTCAATCAATGAGCGATGAACCGTTAAAAGTCTGCCCGCAATGCGGTAAAGAAATCCGCCGTCTCATCTTCGGCGGAACCGGCGTAATTTTTAAAGGTTCCGGCTTCTATATCACCGATAAAAGCAAGAGCGGCAGTAAAAGCGCCGCAACAATAGGCGGCGATACGTCTTCACAAACCGCCGCCAAGACTGAAAAAAAGCCGGAAACAGCCGCCTCGGCGGTCTCGTCGAGCCCCTGCGCCGAATGTCCCAAAAAAGGAGCGGCGGCAGGTAATACAACCGGCGGTTCCGAGAAATGTCCCGCGTAAAAACTGCCGATAATTAACACTGAGGAATCAATGAAAAGAAAGCCACGTTTTTACTGCGACAACTGTGAAAATGAAGTCGGCGACGATGTGAAGGTCTGTCCGTTTTGCGGAAGGAACTTTGTTTCAATCCGCTGTCCCAACTGCAGTTATTCAGGACCGGACAGAATGTTCCAGAACGGCTGTCCCATGTGCGGTTATTCAGCTTCGCCGTCCAAGCTGCCAAAATACACTGTGCTAAAGCCTCCCCGCGCCAATAGCCGTCCTCCGTCAGAACCCATTCCTTTCTGGAGCTATATCGCCGTATTCTTCGGTTTGTTCCTCGTGATTGCGTTTCTGTCATATTTTATAACAAGGTGACAATTACCATTTTTTCTTATAAAATGGTAATAATGAAAAACTTTTTAATATTTTTAATTATTACTATTGCAGTTTCATGCGCAAGCTCTCCTTCAGACGGCGGTCAGAAACCGAGGTATTTATTTCCCGGCGATTTTATGGCTGATCCTGCCGCGCATGTTTTTAACGGTAAAATATATATTTATCCTTCTCATGACAGAAGATCTTCGGGATACGGCGGCGGCAGTCAGGACGGAGGATCATACGATATGGTAGATTATCATGTGTTTTCGCTTGACAATGTTTTTAACGGAGAAGTAACCCATTACGGACTGGTTTTGGATCTTAAAAATATTCCCTGGGCAAGAGGGCAGTTGTGGGATAACGATGTCGCTTACAAGAACGGCAAATATTATATGTATTTTCCCGCAAAAGATCAAAATAATCTTTTCCGTATTGGAGTCGCTGTCGCGGATCGTCCGGAAGGGCCTTTTACCCCGCAGCCGGTGCCGATCCCGGGAAGCTACAGCATAGACCCGTGTGTGTTTGAAGATAACGGCAGTTACTATATGTACTTTGGCGGATTGTGGGGCGGTCAGCTTGAGCATTATATCGATAATGTTTATGCAGGTCCGACAGGAAGAACAAATTTATCATACGCGGAATCAAATAAACCGATTACCGCGCGCGTTGTAATGTTAAGCGATGACATGCTTGGTTTTGCGGAGAGTCCGAGAGAGGTAATTATTCTTGATAAAAACAACCGCCCGTTAACCGGTTCTAACCGGTTTTTTGAAGCGTCATGGATGCACAAATACAACGGCGTTTATTATTTTTCATATTCAACTGGCGACACTCATAATTTGTGTTATGCGACAGGCGATAATCCCTACGGTCCGTTTACATATCAAGGAGTTTTATTAACACCTGTTGTCGGCTGGACAACCCATCATTCAATAGTTGAATATAAGGGAAAATGGTATTTGTTTTATCATGATTCTCGTCCTTCAGGCGGTATCGATCATCTGCGAAGCATGAAAGCAACCGAATTATTTCACCTTCCCGACGGTTCGATTGCAAGAATGAATGGTGCCCAATGATGCGCGAAGCCAGGGAGTTACGGATTTGGCGTTGGGAGATCTATCCCGTCATACGGCGCCATAGCTATTGATATATCGTTCACAATGTTTCTGTCTATTCCGCCGTCATCCGCCATTTTATACATTATCTGCAATGCGGAGTTTAAATCACGTAACGGATGATACGGGCGTTTTTCGCTGACCGCCTGAAATATGTCGATACATACCATAAGTCTTGAATTAAAATCCAGTTCGCCTGAGTTTTTACCGAAAGGATAACCTGTTCCGTTTAATTTTTCATGATGATTGGAAGCCCATTTATAAATATCTTCAAAACCATCGATTCCTTTTAAAAGTTCATGCGTATGACGCGCGTGTTCTTTAATGATTATAAATTCTTCATCTGTCAATTTTCCTGGTTTCTCCAGAATTGCGGTCGGGGTTTCCAGTTTTCCTATATCATGAAGAGCCGCCGCAAGATACAATTTTACTTTTTCTTCACGGGAATACTTATAATATTCTCCCATATGCCAAGCCATGTTTGCGATTCCTGTTGAATGTTGCTTGGTAAAAACAGATTTGTAGTCGATTATTTTTGTTATAAAACCTACAAGGTTAAATATAACATGATCTTCTATATCGACAGTCCATGGAGTTAAAACTGTTTCGGCAGTTTTATTAATAACATCATCTTTAAGCGATTCAATTACAGACCAATCTAAAATTTCTAGCATCGTTTGCGCGGCAATTTTGCCGTATTTTTTTCCGGTTTCATCTTTGATGGTTTGCGTCATATTATTTAACTTGTCCTGTTTTAAAGTCTGTAAATGATATGTGACATCAATTGAATCCGCGATAGCTATCAACTGCGCGCCCAACGGACAATCATCTTCGCGTATACCGTATGGTCCCTTGCCGTCCGCGCGTTCATGATGATAAAGAATAAAATTATTAATGTTGGCGTCAGACAGTAACGCATCGACATTTCTCTGTCCGTACTCGCAGTGTTTTTTCATTGTCGAATCATAGTGGCCGCTTTCACGGGATGCAAGAATATATTCTGTAAGAGCGTTATCATGCAAAAGAGCGCAGTTTGTTAATCCCAATATATCATTTACATTTTTTCCTGAGATTTTTCCCATTTTAGCGCAAAGAACCGCGATACGTTTTCCATGATTAGTGCTCGCGCCCAAAAGTTCCTTTTCGACTGTATCCAGAGCCGCCGCTATTGTCCTGATAAGCAAATCCATTCTTATTGTCATATGTTAACTATAGTAGCAATAAATTATTAATTTGTATATTATGCTGTTACAAAACGGCGGCTGTTATTATATCCGGCTTGCGTTCTCTCTTACCCCGTCCGCGCTGCGTCAATAACATCTTCTATATTAAAAAGTCTGTCTGTTCTGTTTTTAAATAATCTGAAATAAACGCCGTCAATATTTCTTCTGTCAAAATAAATATAGCTCTGTCCCTCTCTGCATCCTGTACCTCTCCCGACTCCGAAAAATACATTAAATTTTTTTTCACGTAAAATCCTGTGTTTTTCCTCATTTCCTTCAACGCCTTCGCCGTATGGGTAAATGTAAAGATTTGTATCGCCTAAAACAGGACGGACTTCTCTGTCCCAGCGGTCGGCATCCGAAATAAACTGTTCTATCGAAATTTCAGGCAGATGCGGATGACCCCAGCTATGCGACGCAAAACGCCATCCAAGCTGTTTTAATTTTTTTACAATGGTAATCGCTCTTTGTTTTTCTTCTTCGTATCCCGCGTTATTAATTTTGTGTGTCGCGTAACCAAGCACGCCTTCAAAACCTGTAAGCGCGATAATGCCTCTTGCGCCGCGAACGGAAAAATCAGGATGTTTTTTTATAAATTCTTCCAGATACGTAACAACATCTAAATCGTAGGATATTTCGCCTCCGTTTTTATTATCCGTCCACGCCGCGATATTTCCGTTATTATCGACTACAAGCTTATGCACGGACGCGTTTCTTCTGACAATATCATAATAGCTAAGATCATCGATAGATAAAATCATCGGTTTTTTTCCTTTCGGAACAAAAGGCTTTTTATATACAACTCTGGCGCGGTTTCCCGTATTGATAATTTCGTATACTTCGTTTATATCAACCAGCACAAAATCACTGGCGTAAATTTCATCAAGGATTTTTCTGTATTCGTATGCTGTAACATACCATTCCAAAAAATGTTCTCTGTACCTGCTTCTGAAAGCCGTCTCAGGTCTTGCGACAAGCGGGTGAAAAAATATATGCATGGGCGGTCCGTCATAAAGAACCATTTCCGCTTCCTGAACCTGCATATCCAAATTAAAATCATCCGAGATTTTAACAGTATTACTGTTAGCGCAGGAAAATATAATAAAAGAGAATAAAAAGCAGACCAGGATGCGCCGCTTGAACATCATAGCTCTTATAATATACGTTATTCAGGGATTTTTTCAACACCGAAATGGTACCATGTACCGATTTTTATATATTAATTATTTATAACATTTCAACTATGTTCAATAATCCATTCAATTAGCTCGGTTTCTCCTATCGAACCATCAGCAAGTCCCCAGCCAAGAGAAGCCAATTCTTCGTCAGTACAGGAAATTGGTAGTCCGTTAAGTTCCAAAAATACCAGCATTACTAATGTGCCAATACGTTTGTTTCCGTCAAGAAATGGGTGGTTTTTTATTAAGGAATAACCAAGATGAGCTCCCATCGCCTGTAAAGTGGGGTATAAGTATTCTCCGCCGAATGTGTGATAAGGCGAGTTGACTGAAGAATCGAGCAGGTTATTATCGCGAACTCCGTCAAGACCACCGCTTTCAGCAATGAGTTCGCTATGTATTGCAATGATTGTTTCAGCGGATAACCGTACCATATTTTTATTTTGCTAACTCCTGAAAAGCCGGAAGATGTTTTTTTATTAATCTTTTTGCGCAACTGACAGCTTCATCTGTTGACGCGTATTCTTCATTGTTAAATTGTAGAAAATCCAAAATTAAGTATCTCGGGGTATTATTTTTTAACACTACCGCAACGCCGTTTTTATCTACTAAACGCGCCACCTTTGAAAAATTTTGATTGGTCTCAGTAATCGAAACCATGCTTTCTGAATTAATAACCATAACAATCTCCTATTTTTATTGTATATCTAAAATAGGATAAATTCAACCTATTTCCATATTACAAAAGTCTAGCTCTCTTAATACCGTTAAAAAATAGCGAATAAAAGGAGAAATTGTTGGAGTGCCCTTATAGATCGTTTATTATTTCGGGAAATAGAATCCCCATGGGTTTTTTAAGAGCAAATCTTTACATCAAAAATAGAGCTATTATACAATGCAATTTCTGTAACAAATTCTTTTGTTCTTTCTTCCGGTAATTCTATTAATACTGGTCTACCATTCATAAACTCATCGTTGAGGTAGTTATCTGTATATTTTGTTCTTTCCTGTCCTCTAAGTCTTTCAAAAATAATTATTGATCTATTCTCTTTTGTATTAAATCCCTTTTCTCTAAGTGTTATACTGATAATTTTTTTCATGTGTCCCTCCTGTAATAAGAATCTTTTAATTCTTGAACCATTTTAATATATTCATGCATGCACTCGTTATATTGTTTTCCTTCAATAAAGCGAAGACAAGTTGATAAATATCGCTGCCAAATCATTTTGTAAATATTTTCTTTATTGGGTAATTTATTGATATTATCTACAATGGTTGGAGCAATTCGATAATATTCTTCAACAAGTTCATTACCGCCTGATTGATTTACAAGCCATTCATCGCGGAATTTTCTAAAATTTGTTAACTCATAACAGTCATCAGGCTTGTTTGAGTTATTACAAACTGCTGTGGTGATAAAACAACCGCCTTTCTTTTTGTTGAGCGCTTCCATTTTCGCTGTCAGCTCTGCAATGGCTTTTTCCTCCTCTTCAACCATTCTTGCCTCATCCGCTTTCCATTCTTCAATCGAAGGACCTGAACCTTGAATTGGAATTGTACTGACAATTCGAAAGCCATTTTCTGCAGATGCAAAGCAACCCGTAAGTAATTTGTTACGTGATGACATATATGCATCACAAGCGGGACTTCTGTAGCCTCCACCACGCATAACCCGCTCAGTTTTACTCTCATTAATATCATATTTTGGATCTACTAATTCCTCTGGATAGTAGTGCTTATAAACATCCCAACACCATTCATATACATTACCTTGCATATCGTATAACCCCCATGCATTTGGTTTTTTTTGCCCAACTGGCTGTGTTTCTCCTCTGCTGTTACTTGTATACCATCCAATATTTGAAAGATTTGTTGGAATGTCCTGCCCTGTTATTCCTGCTCGGCATGCATATTCCCATTCAGCTTCTGTTGGCAAACGAAAACCATTTGCATCTTTATTCCACCAGAAAGGTTTTAATGGATATACAATCTTTCCTTTATGTTCTGAAAGTTTATATCTTTTGTCATAATATAGGACATAAGCCGGTGTTAGACCATATAATAAGCTCAATCTATTACAGAACTCGACAGCTTCGTCCCATCGCACTGTGTCAACAGGTCTATTATCACCTAGAAAATAACTTGGATTCTCACCCATAATTTTCTCATATTCTATTTGGGTTATAGGATATTTCCCTATGTAGAATGAACGAGTTAAAGTAACATAGTGCCGTTTCCTTATATAATCACGTTTATCTATACATTGACTCTCATTATCCCCCATAGGGAATTTTCCTGCATTAATTTTAATAAAATATTTTTCATCTAATTGTGATTCCATAAAAATCCTCCTGTTTTTTATTCATGGTACGCTTTATAAAAAGCGATATTTTATTCAAATGATTTATACTTTTGTACAATTCTCCATAACTCTTCCTTTTCTTTTTCAGTTAATTTATCTTCGTGCTTTTCCAATTTTTGCAGAACAGAGATGAGTTTATTTTCAAGTTCTTCATATTTTGCTTCAAGGCTGGGTGAAAGATTGCCTCTAAATGCTTTCTCCGCTATTGGTTCCATTTCGTCCATGATACTTTCTACTTCAGCAATCAAAGAAGATGCGTTTCCTACAGGCCGATCTTCGACATAGGATACTGTGCAATTCATTAATATAATTACAATAATTAAACATGCTATAACTTGCGGACCAATACGCCAAAATACTTTTGCTCTAAGAATTCCCCAAAAACCGCTTGTCATTACAATATCAGGATAAACAGCTCTCCTGATAACATCAGCGATTATCCATACAATGAAAATAGCAGGGATAAATAACAAACTTAAAACATTCCTTGCCCAGAATCATGTTCCGATGCAAAGCCAATATTCAATAAAACAACACATATTAGCGCAAAAAATAAACCTCCAATATTCCTTCCAATAACACCCACGTCCTATACCTCCTTATATATCAACAAGAACACCAAATTTTTGTAAAATAAATAAAATTAATAATTTCCTAATAGGAAATAATATACATATTAATTCCCCAACAGTGAATTGTCAATCCCTCACAGGAAATTACACTAAAATTAGTTCCCTGTAAGGTGTTTTATGACCAATTTGAAGAATTTATTAGCTTCCAATATGAAGGAACGGAGACGTGTACTCGGTATTTCTCAGGCTGTTCTGGCGGAAAGGGTTAATACATCAACTCATTATATAGCGATGATTGAACTGGAACGTAAAACGCCGTCCCTACCCATGATAGAACGAATAGCCAAAGCATTGGAAATTGACTCACCGGAGTTATTTTCAATGCGTTCTATCCCGGCTGAATCATTAAAAGAACTGCAAAAATCAGTTTTAGATGATGTTAATGCGGCATTTAATACTTCTATTCTTGGACGTTTAAAAGAATTAAATAAATGATGAAATCATATCTATTTTTCCACAACTTTTCCACAGCCGCTTTTTCCTCATCAATATCCTCCGCGATCTCTGTGCCTCAGCGTCTCTGCGATAATATCTTCCTGACCAACTTTTGTAAAAAATAAATGAAAAAGATTAACTCCCTACTTGACATTTTTTCCTATTTTATATAGATTTTGGTTTCACCCCTTTATTTTTCCTAAGGGGAGGAGATTGTCTAGGACTGTCTCAAGGGACCATGGGTTCCAAGAATGTGTAAGGAGTTTTTGACGAATGCCAACTATTAACCAATTGGTTCGTTCCGGTCGCCAGAAGATTACGACCAAAACGAAATCCCCGGCTTTAAAGTCCTGCCCTCAAAAGAGGGGAGTCTGCACCCGTGTAATGACTGTTACACCGAAAAAGCCAAATTCAGCTCTGCGTAAAGTAGCCCGTGTGCGTCTTTCTCACGGCACGGAAGTTACCGCTTACATCCCCGGAATCGGACACAATTTGCAGGAACACTCGGTAGTTCTGGTTAGAGGCGGGCGCGTTAAAGACCTTCCCGGCGTACGCTATCATATTATCCGCGGCGCGAAAGATACTTTGGGCGTGGCGGACCGCAAACGCGGCCGGTCAAAATACGGCGCAAAAAGGCCAAAGGCTTAAGGTATAGACTATGGGAAGAAAGAAAAAAACGATTGACCGCGGCATTTTGCCGGATCCGAAATACAACAGCGTTGTGGTTTCAAAATTTGTAAACAGGATGATGTGGGAGGGTAAGCGCTCTCTCGGTCTTAGAATCATCCATGAAGCGCTTGATGTCCTTCAAGCAAAAACCGAAAAAGAACCCCTTGAAGTTTTCTTAAAAGCTTTAGATAATGTAAAGCCTGTAATAGAAGTAAAGTCGAGGCGCGTCGGCGGCGCGACTTATCAGGTTCCGGTAGAGATTCGGGAAACAAGGCGCGAAGCCCTTGGAATGCGCTGGATCATAAGCGCGGCGCGCGCCCGTTCGGGAAAAGGCATGGGAGACCGTCTTGCGGCGGAGCTCCTGGATGCGTATAATAATACCGGTACTGCCTTCAAAAAGAAGGAAGACACACATAAAATGGCCGAAGCCAATAAGGCATTCGCTCATTATCGCTGGTAGGTGTAACCGGCGTATATATATTTAGTTTGGTTTGTTTCCAAACCGCTCGTTGCGGGCAGGCTGCTTAAAACGAGACAGGTGGAACGATGTGGATATTGCGAACGCTGCTACTGCTGCGATTAACCGCTGATTTTCCGCGACAAGCACGGCTTGTGTTATTCGTTTCCCCCCAATTTACAGGTAATTCTTAGAATTACCGTTAACGATGTATTAATGTACGTATGTACATATACGATGTGTGCAGACAATGTCTGCGCGATGAAAATAATTAAGTGTTCATTAAGGAGGACACAATGGCAAAGGATAAATTTAATAGAACAAAGATCCACATGAATGTTGGAACGATTGGTCACGTCGATCACGGCAAGACCACTCTTTCTGCGGCTATTACCA
>WQSF01000022.1 GCA_009788065.1 Treponema sp. | reverse complement strand
TATCGCTCTCTGCTTTTCTCAATTTCTTCCGGTGTAAATTTGATTGATTCCCCGCTCCCTTTCATCATTTTAAGAAATTTCTCATTTAACCGGTCATTCCACTTTGCCATTTACTCCATTCTCCCTTTAAATTATTTTTATAAGTTGGCATTTTGAATTCTACTATATTTTCAAAACCTTTCCAAGCCTCGCAGTCATGTTCTAATAATTTATCTCCAATAGCGTAAAAAAGTATCGGTGTAAGCGATTTGCCATTTGTGGTCGGGTCAATTAGTAATAAACCCGAACAATATCCATCATCAGGGTTAAAATTTTCAGCTTTGTAAAGCTCGCACATCCAAATAAATTTAGGCAGAGATAGAGACAATAAAGGCTGTTTTATTTCATCAGGCATTATATTATTATTATCGTCATTCAGAATAAAATTTTTAAAAGATTGACTGCCTGTAAGCAAGAGTCGGCTAATCCACTTTCCATTAAATGTTTGCAAACCTATTTGTTCATCCTCAAAAATTGTATACATGAGGTCATAAGCTTTTTCTGCTACGAGATATACATGTACCGGCAGAGCGACAATAAAAGATACAATTTCCATGTCATTCATTTCATTTTCATAATGATCTGTCGGTTCAGAGAGACTGGCCATTTGGTAAGGCGGCATATTATCATCAATAAAAACCATTTTTTTTTCGATAGATGACGTATCAATCCATGTACTTTGTACGTCATGTACAGATTCGTCTTTTTCATGTCCGATAACTAAAACAGCATGCGCTTCTTTTTTATTTGATATAAACAGCAACAAAGGTATTCCGGATTCAACATATATCTTTAATAATTGAAAAAAAGTTTTCTTATTATCACCGGAATCAGTATCATATATTAGACATTGAAACCCATTGTCATTTAAACACTTGGTCAATTCATTGTTTGTTAATCCTATTGACGGTAATATTCTGTGGTCGGGACTGTCTAAAAGAGTTTTAACAATCTTTGATGGAAGCAGCGATTTATATTGGGGATATTTTGACCCATAATATTCTATATGGCACCACAATGCGCTCTCAGCGCAGGTATGAGTTTCCTCATCTTGAGCAATATGCGGAAACCCATAAACAGATAGATTTCTTCCCAGTAAAGAAACACGACCTTTCGTTAAACAGCAGAAAAAGTTATTGGTTTTAAACGCTTCCGGAGAAATTAAAGATCTGCCTAAAATATGATGCATTAACGGGCGGATAATAAAAAACCCCCGATATCTTTCATTGAGTGCATTTGTTAGATCAAATAAATCATTTTCCGCAACTTCTCCTTCAAATAAATGCACCCTAATGCAATTTCTGCCGATTTTATAGAATTTTGAAGAATGAAATGCATAATATGTATCTCTGTAATGTTTATCAACATAGGGACGCTCGGTTATAAACCATATATTGTCCTTTAGACGTTCCAATAAAGTATTCAATTGTGATGGGACTAAGAATTTCAAATTACTAAAATCATCATCATCGTCATTGTTAAAAAATTTACTTAACGTTGTAATAAATTCACTCTTCGGGATGCAAGTGATGTCTACAAACCCCAGCATTGTTACCTCTTTAAACTTCGTTTACAGCAACATAACCATGTCTAATCTCATTATAACATACTATTCCGATAGTTTGTATCTTTTTAATAAATAAAGTGACAGCCATCAAGATGAAATAACTTTTATAAGTATATTTCGATTTATTTCGCCTTCTTTTCTCCAACCATATACTGCTGGGTCAGCTCGTTTACAACTTTTTGGAGCGAATCGTTAAAGTCTTTTACGTAGGTCATCACTTCGCTGTTGTTCGCGCCGTCGGGCAGAAAGAATTGATAAGGTTCGGCATTCAGCGCTGCCGAAAGTTTTGCGAGGGTTTTATACGATACTCCCTTTTTGCAATTTTCGATGTCGTTGATAAAATTATGAGTAACCCCTGTATGGATCGCGAGGGTTAACTGCGACATATTCTGCAGTCCTCTTAAACGCTTTACATTGCTGCCTACAAGCTGGAATACATATCGATCATCAATTTGATTTTTCTTTGCCATTTTTATATTTTTCATTGTTTTGTGATTATTGACAAATAACTTACCGCGGAAATATTGTCACCGTGAGTTTTAATATATTTTTAACTAATATTTAATTGCCGGAATTCTGAGACATCATTCCGCTGAAAATTAATATTTCCGGACGGTATTCAAAATGCATTGTGTCGAATAACGGCCATTTGCCGCCCCAGATAAAACCGTTTGATTCGAATGCGCTTATTACAGCGGCGGGCGGATGATAGCGTTCGTTATACGAAACATTCCACCAATCATCTCTGTAATGAGATGTCCATAGCCAGTATGTCTGCTGTCTGCCTAAATTTTTCGGAAGCAGATCGACCGCGATTCCGTAAGAATGAAGTGAGCGTGATTGTGTGTCGGCAATATTCCGCCAGCCGTATCCTTCAACCGGTTCGAGATTATTTATCCATGTTTGAAGCTGAGGATCATTGTCTGCCGCTTCGCGGATTTGCGTCTCAACATTCGATAATTTATCTTGAATCAGCTCATGAATCTTTGTTCGTTTTCCGAGAAAATCTACGATGATAATATTTTTTTCTGTCTGCGCTCTTGTTGATGCCTGCCAAAGATCATCTAAAAAAAAGGCTGAACGCCGAATTTGATTTTGAGTTTGCCTTCTTCTTGCTGTCCAGCTTTTTAATCGTTCTTCTTCTTCCTGAGTGCGCGTTCTCCATGCAGGTAATTCCGCAGGGTAATTATAAAGCTGATACGCTCTGTAATTTTCAGCGTTTTCAATTTGATTTTCGGGGAGCAGCTTTCCCTCGGCGTAATAATACCATGTATCTCTCAACAGAAGCGCCCAATCATCATTTCGGAATTCAATTTTTTCGATTCTGTCCGGGAAAGCCTGCGCAATAGCGCGTATCACAAGTTCTGCTCTTGTCGGCGGTTCATGCTGTGTTTGTTCTTCATTAATATCTGTTTTAACAGCGGAAGCGGATTGTCTGAAGACGCATGAATTAGTTATTCCTGCCGCAATAATAAGCAAAAGCGCCGCTGCCTTTTTGATCATGGAAAATCCTCTTTTAATTTTTTCTATATTATAATATAATTTTGAGTTATGGGAAACCTTCTTCGGCATGGCGTCGATATGTATAAACAAACAATCGATTTAAAACGCGAATCCTTACCCGATGATAAAGGACAGGTCGAAATATTAATTAAAGTCGGAAAACCAGGCAAGAAACCGGCTGAAAAACCGAAAGAATCGAAATACAGGCGAGTCGCGAAATTTCTCATATTGATCGGCAGTGAACAGGCATCGGGAATTCTCGCGGAACTTGATCCGGATCAGGTCAGCGAAATATCAAAAGAAATTGCTTTAATTAAAACGATTACGCCGGAAGAACGCGATGAAATTTTCGCCGAGTTTCACGAGTTATTTTCAAGCAGGAATATCCGCGCTTACGGTTATTCAGGTTCGACTCACGGCGGCATTGAAACCGCGCGGAGAATTTTATACGCGGCGAAGGGTCCTCAAAAAGGCGAAGCGCTTCTTAATAGAGCCGTTCCTCAATCTAAAACAAATCTTTTTAGCTTCCTTGAAGAATTTTCTTCCGATCAGCTTGTTATGCTTTTTAAAAACGAATCCGATCAAACAATCGCTTTAATTCTTTCGCGCCTATCCGCAAAACTTTCCGCTGAAACAATCGGAAAACTTTCTCCCAAAAGCAAGAGCAGCGTTTTAAAACGCATCGCTCATCAGAGAGAAGTTCTTCCCGAAGTGCTAGAGAAAGTTGCGGACGCGTTCAGAGAAAAAGTGCGTCATGTTTCAGGCGGCGCGAAAGACGTTGAGATTGACGGAGTGCAGGCGTTAGCCGCGATTTTGAAACAGGGCGATTATTCTTTCGGCGACAGACTGATCAACGAACTTGCGGCAGAAGATCCCAAGATCGGAAAAGATTTAAAAGAAAAACTTTATACGCTTGATGATGTGATCAATACGGTTGATCGCCCGATTCAGGAAAAATTAAAAATGATGACGGATCAGGAAATCGCTCTTTTATTAAAAGGGAGAAAAAAAGAATTCAACGAAAAAATTCTTTCCTGCGTTTCGGAAGGACGAAGAAAAATTATTATGGAAGAATGTGAAGTTTTGGGAGCGGTGTTAAAACGCGACAGCGATGCCGCCGCAAAAGATTTTCTCGCATGGTTCAGATATGCCCGTGAAAGAGGAGACATTATACTTACCACTGATGAGGATGTTTATGTATGAGCAAAAAAATATTGTTAAAACAAATTTAACTAAAGGGCAGAAATTAAAAAGCGGATTTGTAATTCTTGATATTGTCGATCTTGAAGAACTTAAAGCCTGCGGAATTTGGGCAAAGCACGAAAAATGCGGCGCGGAAGTTTTTCATGTTTTAAATGACGACAGCGAAAATCTTTTTTCATTTTCTTTCGCGACGTCTCCGGAAGATAACACGGGAGCTGCGCACATATTGGAGCACTCTGTTCTTTGCGGCTCCGAGCGTTATCCGCTAAAAGACGCGTTCATTGTTCTTGCGCAGGGAAGTCTTCACACTTTTTTAAACGCGATGACGTTTCCCGATAAAACCGTGTATCCCGCAAGCTCTGTCAACGAGCATGATTATTTTAATTTGATGTCGGTTTACGGCGAGTCTGTTTTTCGTCCTTTGATTCCCGAATGGACATTCATGCAGGAAGGACACAGACTGGAATATTGCGCTGAAGATGATCAATCCGGCGCCGGCGCACAAAAAAATAAAAAAGAAAAACTTTCAATTACAGGCGTTGTATACAACGAAATGAAAGGAGCGTATTCGTCGCTCGATTCGTACGCGTCGCATTGGTCTGTAAAAGCCGTAATGCCCGGTACTCCGTACGCTTTTGAGTCGGGCGGCGATCCTGTTGAGATTCCTCAGTTGACATGGGACGGTTTAAAGAAATTTCACCGTACGCGGTATTCTCCCGCTAATTGCAGAATATTTCTCGCGGGAAATATCGACACTGAAAAACAGCTTGATTTTTTAAACGAAGAATTTTTTTCTGATCATACAAGCAAGCCGCTCGCAGGCGGAAATAAATGCGCATTCATTGAAAAAACAAAACGATGGAACGAACCTAAAAAAATTCACATACCATGTCCTGCCGAAAGCGAAAACAAATCTACAATTTTTCTTTCGTGGCTATGCTCCGACATAACCGACATGAATGAAAATGTCGCGTTAGCCGCATTAACAGAAATACTTTTAGGACACGACGGTTCTCCTCTGACAAGAGTTTTAATCGAGTCGGGGATCGGCGAGGATATTTCTCCCGTGTCAGGGCTTGAAGGTGAAATACGCGAAAATCTTTTTGTTGTCGGATTAAAAAGCGTTGACGCTTCATCGTTTAACGGCGATCTCGAAAAGGCGGGAAAAGCTGTTGAGGATCTAATCATGAACGAACTTCGCAGGCTTGTCAGCGAAGGAATTCCTCAAGAGGAAATTGAAGCCGCGATTTTGGGAATGGAATTTTCTCAGCGCGAAATCCGCAGAGCAGGCGGTCCTTTCTCTCTCGTGTGGATGCGCCGGTCTTTGCGCACTTGGATGCACGGCTGCAAACCTTGGGAAAGTTTATTAATCGAACCGCCTTTTAAAACGTTAAAAGAAAATCTTGCGTCTGATAAACATTACTTTGAATCGCTTATTCAAAAATATTTTATTGATAATCCTCACCGCGCGCATGTGATTATCGAGCCGAAAGAAAATTTTTTAGAGCAGCAGGAAGAAAAACTTTCGCAGGAACTCTCAGATATCGAAAAAAAATTGAGTGATGCCGATCGCAGACAAATAAAAGAGAAATCTCAAAATCTTGAAAAAATTCAAAGCGAAGGCGACACGCCTGAGGCGCTTGCGTCAATTCCGCATTTATCGCGCGGCGATCTTTCCGATGAGATTGAATTAATCCAGCGACGTCATGAAGATCTTCGCGGCGTTCCTGCGGTTTGCCACGATCTTTACACTAACGGTATTTCGTATATCGATATGTTTTTTCCCGTCGATATTTTATCGATTGAAGAAGATTATCCGTGGCTGACATTTTTTTCCAGAGCGGTTGTTTCGGTCGGGCTTCCCGGAATGGATTATGCCGAAGTGTCGAGTTTGCTTGCCCGGACAGTCGGCGGTTTTATCGCGGTGCTGCACTCCGGCTCATGCGCTAAAGGAGCGGACAATGCGTCGAACGGGGCGAACGCGCAGGCGCAATTACAAACAGCATGCGGAAAAATCGATTTAGCCGGACGCGACTGGATCACATATCGCTTGAAATGTCTCGATGAAAAAATCGCACCGTCTCTTGATTTAGCCTTTCGCTTGATTTGCGAAGCTGATTTTTCCGATCGCAGAAGAATAAACGATTTAGTATTGGAAATGAAAAACGAAGCGGATTCTATTCTTGCGCCGATTGGTCATGTATTAGCGTCAGGCAGAGCGGGAAGAGGCAAATCGCGCTCAAAAACAGTCAGCGAAAAATGGAGCGGCTTATCGCAGATCGAGTTTGTTCATTATCTCGCGAAACTTGACACCGGTGAAATAATAAAAAAACTTCAGCAGTTACGCGAAAGAATTATTAACGCGGGATTGATCGTAAATATAACAGGCGGTTCTCTTGATAATATCAGCGCGGAAATCGCTCAAAGGTTCGGAAAATTCGGCGCTCCAAAGCCGCGCGCTCAGCAGGATGATATTTCACCTAACGGCAAAACAAATTCAGCCTCCGCTTCAAAAGCGGAAATTTTCGCGTCTCAGTCGCTGCAAATAGGATTCGCCGCGATTGCGTATAACGCGGCTCCCTTTGACACGACAGAACAAATCGCGGAAAATGTTTTAACGCATCAGCTTTCAACAGGCGCGTTATGGGAAGATATCCGCATGAAAGGCGGCGCGTACGGCGCGTTTATCAACAGCGACAGTTTAGAAAACTGCGTGTCCTTCGCGACATACCGCGATCCCAATCCTCTGCGCTCGCTGGAAGTAATTTCCACGATCATGAAAAACAGCAGGAACGGCGGCGGCTTGCGCTACTGCGGAGGCGGAGATGACGACTACCTCGTGAAAAGCATCATCGGCTGTTACGCGAAAGAAGTATGTCCGCGCACAAACGCGGAAAAAGGTCTCATCGATTTTTACAGATTTCTCTACGGCATCGAAGACGATTACCGCGCAAGAAGGCTGAAAAAACTTATCAGTCTTTCGACTAACGACATCGCGGACGCCTTCGCCTCGCTCGCGTCAAGAACGCCGACAGAACCCGTTATCATCACAGGATTAAAGAGCGCAGAGCAGGCGGCAAAAGCTTTAGGCGCGGAAGTGACGGTGCTGCCGGTTTAACAGAACACAACGCAAGCGTTAGGTGAAATAATAATTTATAAGAGGTATCTGCATGAAAAGAAAACAATTATTTGTTTATTTATCATTCATTATTTTAATTTTCGTCATTTCTGCCTGTAAAAGCGTTCCGTCATCGGAAACTCCCGCGTTCTCCGGCTTTATAGGAACATGGGAAAGGGTTACCGGAACATCAAGACACACATTGACATTTACTTCAACAACTATCAAAGCAAGCAATCAAAATTATGATTGGAATATTTCATCCGTTTCAGGCGATGTCTACACGATCTACCCAACTCCCAATCCCAATTTAAAAGGAACAATAAGCATCAAGCGCGTCGGCGATTATCTCGAAGTAATCGACGCTTACGACATGTCAAACGCCGGTGTCTGGAGCGGAGGCGAAGATGACTGGACAGGCAGATGGAGGATGAAGTAGGGTGACAGTCACCAATCTCATCCCTGCTTCTTAAGCGAATCTTTAAAGATTTTATCCGCGTCAAGTTTTTCTGTTACGCCGAAGAGAGGAGATATGCCTTCATCTTTGATGCTGCGGAAAAGAGGACCTGAGCGATTTGCGTATGCCCAGCTGTTTTCATTGTTAAGCAGATAATCAAGCACTGTCAGAGTTGATAACGAAAAGAAAATTAACGTGGCGTTTATTCTTTTATCGGACGGCAGCATCATGTCGAGGCGTTTTGAAATTGGGTTTGGCACTTGGAAATTGTATGCTTCCCATGGATTGTTGATTCCGGCGCACGGAGCTTTTACAGCGGCTCCTCCTGCGCGCATTCCTATTTCGATGCCTTTTGCTACTGCCGTTAAACTTTTACGCAGTTTTCTGACTTCGCTGTAGATTGGGAATACGTCTTTTTTCGTGAAAGGCGGGGGACCCATCGATTCGAATTTATAATACGGGAGAAAATAGAGACGCTTCATCCAATGGAGTTCGTTAAATATTTTTCTTGCGTACGGCGATATTCTTGATTCTTCGGAATTTTCAAGGAGTCTGCAGTACTCTGACAATCGCGGCAGATAACCTCTTGAAAAACTGTCTTCTATGTACTGACGCCAGTTATTCAGGGTTTCTACCAATTCTTCGCTTACCCTTATCTGATTTCCGTCTGGACCTGTTATGGTGCCGAAGTTCACGTAACGCATTCCGATAAATAGATCTTCTAAAATATGAAGCAGCATTGCTACCTGCTGGACGGGATCAGAAGGCGCGATTAATTCATAACCTTGTCTTAAATTATAAACATTCGCGAAGTACGGATACAAGTCCGGAAACTCTTCGAGTTTGTCCCATTTTGCTTTTGGGAAAAGCGTTTCAAGGGCAGTCTTTCCCTGTTCCATCGCTTTTTGCTGCGCTTTTTCAGCTTCTTCTTTCGCTTTGCGTTCTATTACTTTTGGATCGTTTAAATCCTCTTCTTCTAACCCTTCCGCAGTATCTTTTTTTTCTTCGCCGCCTTCTTCTATATCTTCATCGCTTAAATTTTTCTGAATTGCTTCTACATCAATTGTTTCAACTTGCTGCTGGTTTAAATCATCGGAGTTTAACTGATCATTTTCGGTGAGATTTAAAAATGCCATGAAGCGTCTTCGTCTTTCAACGAAGATTCGTTCGTATGCTAAAAAACGATCGGAAATTAATTTCATCAGCAGCGGGTAGAGTCCGAACTGAACATTGCGCCTGATGTCTCCGAGATACGCGATTATGTTTCGTATTATTTCCTGATATTTATCTTTCGCTTCCATAGGACTTTCAAGATAAAGAATTTTGTAAATTAATTTGAACGCGGTTTTTATGCTTTCTGTATTTAAATCGTCAAGGATGAAAAGCGGTCTGTAAAATCCGCGCAAAACTTCCGTAAAATCCGTTGTTTTTACGGATCGCGGGTGCGCCTGCAATTCCGCGATGTTACGTGCAATTTGTTCTATGTCCCAGCTTCTTATAATGTCAAGCATTTTATAAATAAACGGAGACGCTCTTTTTAACTGCACGTTTCGTTTTCTGTTATTTTTCGGGAAAAGATTTCTCGCCGCTGTAACGAGCCTTTCAACTTTATTGTAATATTCGTTCAGGCGTACTGTTACAAACCGCGGATTTACGCTGTCAACAGGTTCTTTGAAAAACGAAAGCATAGAAGTGAGCACTTGCAGCGAAGTTTTAACTTCAAACATCATATGTCCCGCGTATTGATCCATTTTGATTCTTTCCGAATAACCGAGTTTAAGCGGTTTTTCGGGATCATCGCCGGGATACGGACCTGATTGTTTTTTGGAAGCTTTCTCGTTTTCAGGCGGCGCAATGTCGATCCTGCGGCGTTTTTTGCCGCCGACCGCAACCTCTACGGTTTCGCGTCTCGATACTTTCCCGGTTTTTGACTGTTCGGTTTCCGCGCTGCGTTCCGTGCCGACTTGTCCGCCGAGAAGCTGAGCCATCCGTTTTGCTTCTTCATCATCCGTTACACCGAGCTTGTTCCGGACACGACTCAGTTCGCCCGGAGCGTAAATTGCGTTTCTTGAAGGCGAGTTATTATTTGCCATATTCACACCCGTAAATAATTTTTTTCTCCCATCCCAAAAAAGTTTTTTATCTGGAATCGTTCTCCGTCCGAATTCATCAGCATTCCGTTATAAACGCCCAATTGGGTAATAAATTCCGTATTTGATATGAGGATGTTCGATCCGTATCTGTTATGATCATTCGGCGTAAATGTTAAATCAACCATTCCCTCGACATCCTGAATTATCCAATCTGCGTCATGACCGTTCGGCATCGTAATATGTACAGGCGGAAGCGGCGTTAACTTCCCGTTTGTCCATAACGCGTTTTCGTTGTTCTTATTTGTCTCCTTAGTTTGATTTTCGGCTATATGGAAGCCAAATCGCTTATTTTCTTCGATAAAACCTGCCGCGCTGCAGTAAGTTGACATCATTCTATACGGAAAATAGCCTCTATAATCAAGAAAGAATCCTGAACAGGTGTCCTGCTTTAAATCGATTTGTTTTCCGTCAAAAACCATGCTGCCGTGCACCGGAGCAAGCGCTTTATATGCGCACATCGATCTTTGTTCAGAAAAGCCGAGTGAAACAACCGCCGGAGTAACCTCATGAGCGCTCATGTTATAGGTAAGATGAGCTGTTAACCGCGGCTGTTTTCGTGAAAAAGATTTAGATTTTTCAATATTAATATCTAATTTGACGGTATCCGCGTCAAGCCAGTTGTGGATACTAAAGAAAAATTGAGATGAATTGCTTTCCAGCTGTGAATTTGAGAGGCTTGAAGGCAGTTGTAAGCCCGATGGCGGCTTAAATTTCCTAAAGACCGACTTTTGACCGCTTCCTTTATTATAAATGAAAACTTGAGCCATTCTGTACAATTTAAAATTGCTAAAAACGGCTTCCAAGAGATAAGCATTGTCCTGAACATTAAAATAAAACCATTCTTTTATCCTGCTGTCTTTTAATAAGTTTAACAGAGGAGATTTATAAGGTTTGCGAATCTCCTTTAAATCGACCTTTTCAAAAGCCCTATTCCATGTCCCAAAGACCGGCTTGCCGTCAAGTACGGGAGAGGTTATAGGGGGTAATATTTCCCTCGTATACATCCGCCTTAATCCTAGCATATTCCTGCTTTTTAATCGACTATTTTGGCGCTATAAAAAAATCATAATATACCACTAAATCACTAGTATTTATTTTTGAATTTTGATATATTGAGCTATGTATTGACGTTGATTTGGGACGATTTGGGACATTTTTATTTTGTGCACTATTTGAAATCGAGTATAGGTTTGCATAATACTGTTAAGTATACGTATATATGTGGAAATTATAACGAAAATAGGGGGACGAAATGGCAAAGAAATGTCTGGTGGTTCTGGCGGTACTTGTATTCGTTTGCGGCAGTTTATGGGCAGGCGGCAGCAAAGAGGTCAACAGAATAGCCGAGGATCCGGCAGGTTTTACGGATACTATCGATACTTCAAAAAGAAAACCCGGAAAGTACAATTACTATCTTGCCGCGACAGACAAAGCGGGAAATGTAACTCTTTCAGGTCCCGAAAATATTTTCATTGATCCAGTGTCGGATCTTCCTAATGTAACAATTATCAATCCTTCGCCGATGATGCATGTTCAGGGCAACATGAATATTGTCGGTATCGCTTTCGATGATGACGGCGTCGATCTTGTTGAATTAACCGTCCACCGCGGAACAGACGGCAAGGGCGAAGAACTTGTAAGAACCAGAGCGTCCGGAAAAGATTACTGGTCATATTTTTTAAATACTTCGAATCAGGATATATGGACAGACGGCGATTATACGGTTACGGCATGGGGTACTGATATAACAGGTATCTCAGGCATTGCCTCCGAATTCGCAAACGGCGCGAGAGTTAAACCCAAACAGCATAAAAAAGCAGTCGTTTACTGGACGCTTGACCGGAAAAAACCTGAAATAGCCATTACAAGCCATGAAACGGGAGCGCTTGTTTCGGGAAATGTTCATCTTCGCGGCACCGCTGTTGACGGCAACGGTATATCGAGTTTCCGTTATTCAACGGACGGCGGAAAAAGTTATCAATCTGCGAAAGTCTCCTTGAATAAACGAACAGGCGAATATACATGGGATGTCAATATTAAAACAAATACGCTCGAAGACGGACCTCAGGTAATCTGGTTTCAGGCGGAAGACGGAAAAAAATCCTTGGGAACCGCGGCGCATTTGCTGTTCGTAAACAATACGGGACCTGATGTAAAAATTGTTTATCCCGAACAGAACGCGGTAGTTAACGGCGTCTTTGGAATTGCCGGATACGCTAAGCATCCTGTCGGACTAAAATCAATCTCGTGGAAAGCGGGAAATTTCGCCGGCGGAACTTTTGATTTGCTTGAAGGTAATGACTGGTGGTCTGCGGAAGTCGATCTTCGCAGACAAAAAGCATCATCAGTTGATATTGAAATTCGCGCGGAAGATGTTTCCGGCAATGTTACCATTAAAAGACAGAAGTACAAGGTAAATGCCGCAGCCGATCTTCCGATTGTAAAATTGACAACGCCTGTTCCCGGAATTTTAAACAGTGATTTCGGAATAATGGTAAGCGGTACTGTTTCCGATGATGACGGCACTGCCGCAATTTTTTGGTCGCTGAACGGACAGGAGGCGGTTGAGATTCCCTCTTCGGATAATTTCCAATTCCGCATTCCGCCTGTCCGCGAAGGCACTCATTCAATTGATGTTTGGGCAAAAGATATTAACGGAGTTATAGGACCTAAAGTTCAGGTAAAAGGAATCATTGTTCCTCCTTCTTCTCCTGTTCCCTCGATAATAAATATTACCGTCGGAAAATCAACTATGCCTTTCTATTCGGGCATGATGATAAGACCGATACCGATTATGAATCAACGAACAGGAACGCAGTTAGGCGTTGAAAAAATGTCGATGAGTGTCGGGTTCAGAGGATCTGCTGCTCCTGCGACAGCGTATGTTGCAATCGGCGACAACCTGCCTATTCCGCTGCGGTTGAGCGGTTCGGGAACAATGTTTACCGCAACAGTTCCCTTCCCTGACAATTTACCGAACGGTTCAACAAGAATCACTTTTACGGCTACAGACAGGCAGGGGCGTGATATTAGTTTAGAAGAATTTGTTTTTTATAACACTTTACCGAACGACGGATCTTCGCTGCCGTTCCAGTTTGAATGGGCAAGGACAAACAGATTCAACGACGGCAGAGTTCTTCTCGGGGACCCGGAAGATGTAGTGTACGGTGTCGCTTCCGCGGAGATTAGAAATGTTACAGTGTCGGGAACAGGTTCAGGCAATGTTAGAGCGGAAGTTGACGAGAAGGGCAGAGTTGTGCTCAGGGCAACGAGCGAGGGCGAAGCCGGTCCTCTGACATTAAACTTACAAACAGACGCAGGCACCCGTCAGTCTTCGCCGATAAGAATTGTCGCGGATTTTTCGGGACCCAGAATTACAATGTCAGGTACGAATTACGGCTGGACGCGAAATACCGCCAACATTCGTTTTAATGTTACATCCAGAAACAGAGTCTCCGCCGTTGAATATTCGCTCGACTTGGGCGAGACATGGCGCAGTTTCGGAGCGGTATCGACAGACTATTCAAGGTCAATCGATCTTACCGGAATTGATGACGGTGCTGTCTGTATTTTAATAAGAGCAACCAATGACTCAGGCAAATTCACAGTCGAAGATTTTACGGTATTGAAAGATACGCAGGCGCCGGCAGCCGAACTTATTATGCCGATTGCCGAAGCAAGCGTGAACGGTACAATACGTTTAGCTTTTAACATCAAAGAAATCGGGGAGTTAAGCACAATCACTTACAACAGACCGGCAAGATCGGGCTCTGCGGCGATAACAAGAGAAGTGTTTAACGCCAGTTCATGGTACTTCGATTACGCTCCGCGTTTTATCGAGGTTCTTATGGATTCGCTCCAGATGCCCCTTGATAGCGGTATGCGTTTTACGTTTACGGACAGAGCTGGTAATTCAACCGATGTAAGTTCATGGCAGTTTTTAATCGATCAGCAGGCGGACGTGCCTGTTGTGCAGGTTATTCTTCCTCAGGAAAACGAAGTTATCACAAATGATTTTCTCGTGTCGGGCGTTATGTTTGACGACGACGGAATCAAAAACGTTCAGTACAGGATAGATTCCGGGGCGTGGCAGACAATCGACGCTAAAAACGGTTTCAGTTTTCCTGTTTCTCTTTTTAGCCTTACAGATAACGCGCATACTATTACTGTAATTGCCGAAGATATTTACGGAGTAAGAAGCCAGCCGGTTACGCGGAACTTCAGGGTTTCTCTCTCCGAGCCTGCCGCTACTATGACGTATCCGCAGGTAGATACAATTTTAAAAGGCGGAGTTGAACTAAGAGGAAGTTCTTCCGATAGGAACGGAATCAAATCGATTCATGTTTCGGTTGATAACGGAACTACATTCAACCCGGTGCGCGGCAGTTTTGGATCCGCGAATGAAACTGTTCCGTGGACATATCAGTTTAACACAACTATTTTAAAAGACGGCAATCATGTTGTGTTTCTCAAGGTAGTAGACAGATACGATGTTCCGGCAACGTATGTAAACATGATCAATGTTGACAATACCGCTCCTGAAATAATTTTAGACAGCCCTATCGACGGTTCTCGTTCGACAGGACAGTTAAGCGTAATGGGCAGAATACTCGACCCGAATCTTTCCGATGTTGAGATTCAAATTCGCGGTCTTGAAGGTCAGTCGATTCCGAATGACATCAGAAGCCGTAAAATAGCTCCGAACATAATGCTGAGAGAAAATTATAATGTTGCAAATCTTCAGGATGGTTATTACGATATTACCGTAATCGGAAAAGACAGCGCCGGAAACGAGTCGCGTCTTTCGCGCAATGTTGAGCTTGCCCGCAGGTCATACCAGAACACAATCGAAATTCTCTATCCTTTGGAAAACGAAGCTGTCAGCGGAACATTCAACTTGTACGGAGTTACAGACGGAGCCGACAAGGCGGCTGATGTAACAATCAGAGTCAACGGAAGGGACATGGATACCGCGGATGTTGATGATAACGGATATTTCCGTTTCACGCTTAACAGCGAACATCTTAATGACGGATCAAACACAGTTCTTGTGCGCAGCAATTTTGGAACGAGCACCATGGTGCAGACAAGAACCTACAATATCAATTACAGTTCCGCCGGACCGTGGGTAACGATAGACAGTTTCACCTTCGGCGACTTTGCGTATGACAGACCGTATTTCTACGGACGCAACGGTTATGCGCTGAATGAAGATGATATCGCGGCGCTCGCTGACAAGAAGACGAATCGCGCTGAAAAAGCGAGAATAAAAGCGAAAGCGCCTAACTACACGGAAATAAGTTTTGACAACGGAAAAACATTTACAAGGACGCTTGGAAAACAGGGAAAAAATATTGATTACCGTTACCGCATCGAAACCGGTTTGATGCCCGAAGGTCTTCACTACATTGTAGTCAGAACATGGTTTAAAAACGGCGAGAACGCTGTTTCCAGAATGATGGTAAGCATCGATAAGACTTTCCCCGAGATACGGCTTATATCTCCTGGAATGGGCGAAAGATACAATCAAGAAATTCCTTACTCCGCGTCTGCCACAGATGATGTCGAACTTGTCAGTCTGACATATCACTTGAGACCCGGCGACAAGTCGATGTACGCAGTCCCCGGCTTCCTGCAAGGTTTGTATTTTGAAGCGATAATACCTCCTTACTGGAAAATGCTGTTCCCGGATAATCCGCATGTTCCGTCATTCCCGTTCGGCGGCGGCGCGACATTTATGGACGTAGCCATGGGCTTAAGCTTCTTTGACGACAACGTCAAAGTTCAGTTTAACTACGGCTTTATGACGCAGGAACTCTACGATATGATGGGCGGTAAAGGTGATGTACGCTACGGCGGTCATGTTATCGGAATTAAGCTCCTCGCAAATATTTACACATTGCCTTTCCTCGGCATATTCGGTCCCGATTTTGAATGGCTGTACGCTTCGTTCGCTGTAGGCGCTAACTTCTCGTTGTTTGACATAATGAAGGAAGGCTATACGCAGAGCGGCGAGTCTACATGGATGGCGGCGTTGTTATTGCAGATTGAATTCCCGAAGGTAATCTTACCGAAGAAAAAATATTTCCGGCAGTTCAGTTTCTTTACGGAAGGTCAGCTGTGGTTTGTTCCGACAGATGTTAATGCGAAGCAGCTCGGCATAGAAGTCGTGCTGCCCAAGATTATTATCGGTTTAAGACTCTATGTTTTCTAAAAATAGAACAGGAGATAAATATGAGTAACTTTTTAAAGAATTTAAAAGCGCGGATAACTTTTATATCATCTTTGTTCGTATTGCTTGCGGTCTTTGCCGCATGTGATTTACCCATGGGTCTCGGCGAGCCTATAGACTTTATACCTCCTGTGTTGACTTTAGATCCTGTACCTACGCCTTTGTATGTGCGTACCGGCGCAGTATTAACAGGTACTGTTACGGACAACGTAGGAGTCGATCGTGTAGTGCTTCGCGATGCTCTTACAAAAGATCTAATTATATCAGATGACATGCCTGCCGGACGCGCGGTAATAACCGGAGAGCGGTGGGAGATGATGCTTAGTTTTGATGAATCGCGGAACGGTGAAAAAATGACCGTTGAGGTTGTCGCGTATGACAGAGCCGGCAACTCAGGCGATACCTCAATAAAGAGTCTTACGATAATTATCGATATAGGTCCTCCCATTACGGAAGATGTATGGATGAAACGCTCAGACACAAGGGATGCGTTCTTTGAATCGTATAATGAACTAAAAACACTCAGGAACGAGCCGCGCCTAATGGAAAGAGTCGCCAATGTAAACAGATTCCAAAACGGTTTCTTTAATATACTGGCGACGATTTCTGAAGGTGAAACAAGAATCAATGACACTTTAAGGCTGAATATATATGACGCTGATAAAGATATTGATCAGCTCCTTTTACAAGTAGAAATAACCGAAGATTCTTCCCTGTATTCTCCGAAATGGCTGATAAGCGAAGCTGAAATTCTTGCCGAAGGCGAGAAACTATGGTCAGGTTATTCAGCCGCTTATGAAGCAGGCGCAAGTTATATTTACCGCGTTGCCACTGAAGTGCACGACAGAAGTTTGAACGAAGGAATTACTTTAGAAGAAGAAGGTTACTTCCTGATGTCGTTTGCCGCTGACGAGCCAAAGGGAATTCTTGATCCGGTAGTCGGTTCAACCGTAACAAGAGGCGGAACCATCCCCGTAGAATTTTTTGATGATGATCAGCTCTTGTGGGCGTACACAGGACTTTTGACTTACGATCAATGGCATGGTACAGAGCCGATTGCTTCCGGTGTGTTTTTACCGAAAACCGATGAAGGAAAAACCGCTAAAGATAAGCTGGCGTTTTTGGAGACTAGGCTCCGCGCGGATGAGCCGGTTTATAACTGGCGGTATGACAGATACCCGGGAAATACATCAGAGCCTGTTGAAGAATTGATCAAAGGAAGAACTCTTAATGAAAGAACAATTTATCTGCTGGCAGGCAATAATGAAACAGATTACGGACAGTTCTTTTTATTCAGTATTGTTGCGGATAAAAAACTCGCGCCTCATACAAACGATGGTCCAAGAGATACCAACAGAACAAGGTCAGTAGGAAGGCATTGGCCAATTGACGTTATAGACGAAAACGCGCCTTTAATCGTATTGGATGTTGATAATGGATGTCCCGAAGAAAATACATTTCCGATTCTCGCAAGCGGAGAATTCTTTACTATAAAGGGTTATACGTTACGTGAAAACGGAAATAAACAAAACGGAGTTATAAAACTCCGTGTGGCGTGGATACCGTCCGGCAAGGATGGCGGCGCTGACAGTTATATTCCTCAAGTACAGACTGCGCTGCGCGCTGATAATTATCCTGCAAGTATTTCCGCCAACCCTAATTTGGATGGAGTTCAATACTGGGACTTTGGTTTTGCGCATCTTGCTCCCGATGGTTTAACCTATATTTACAACAGCGAAGATGATGAAAAAATAGGCGATAATTGGTTTAGAATGCAGCCTTTTGAACGCACATTCAGCGTTCTCGGCAATAGTACATCCCACTTTACCAGAAACCCGCCAACTCCCCCGGCAGGCGCCGCATGGAAAGATTTCCATTATAACTGCGCTTCTGGAGGCTGCCTATTGGACGATAACGGAAATCCTGTTTGCCGTGAAAATGAAAATAAACTTTTTGTAATATTCGCGGAATGTAACATGGGGCATCAGGTTTACAGGCAAATGCGTCTCCTTGGCAACAGAACGCCTCCTAATCTTTTTGTTTATGATATTTCAGGAAATATACTGGATCAAAGGATTAATGACATTGCCGCTCCGAAAATTCCTAATGTACAGCTTCCGAATTATGGTTTAGGTATTCCCAACTCAACATATGATACCGATCTTCGCGCGTTTAACATAAGAGATGATGTTTATACTCTTTTCAAAAACGTCTCAATCAACGCGGCAGGTTCATTTGTTATTGAAGAACGCCAGAGAGCAATACCTTTCCAGATGTATACATGGGGTACGATGCTGAAATACTGGGCGCGCGCGCTGCCTAACGGCGACTTAAGAGTTAAAGAAATCAGAATGATCGATATCACTACAGATATATCTAAGCAGGTAGGAAGCGAATATAGAGCAGACGATAATTCACTTGTTTTTATTGAGTACTATCCTGACGAAGCGCAGAGAGTATTCCTTTTTGAGGCTGTAGATTCTCTTGGCAATATAGCGAGAATGCAGCGCACCATTGCCGTTACAAACGCGGCAAGACTGGAAAAAATCACAACTGAAACTCTTAACGGAACCTACGGCATCGGAGAAATAATAGAACTGCAGGCTGATTTTTCGGGGCAAATAAGGGTAGAGCTGGGAACTCAAGGTCAAAGACCTTTGTTAAATGTCAGGTATCCGGTTAAAAACCCGACCACCGGAATTGTTTCACACCAAATTGAGCAATTACCCGCTTATATAGAAAATCCGGGTGATGATATTACTAAGCCAACCTTGTTCCTTAAATTCAGATTTACAGTTCCTGTGAACGCGATTACAGATACACCACCCGTTCCGCTGCGGACAATGTATGACGGCGGAGGTTTAGGCGGAGATTCTGCTGCCGATAAACACACGGATCGTCCTTTAAGCCTTTTACAAGGTACAAGAATTATCGATGTTAACCGCGATCAGCATGCGTTTATTCCCGGTTATACAGTAGGAAACGCGTCCATGCCTAACTGGATAACAGACAGCGGTTCTTTACAGGGCGGAGTGACCAACGCGCCCGGTAAGTCAATTTTCCTTGACGGCATACGTCCGACTATATCAGCAGTTTCAATCAGCGGCAAAGATCCGGCATCTGCTAGTGATTACTACTTTAGAGATGGTGATACAATAGAACTGGCAATAACATCAGAAAAACAGATAATAAATTCTGATGAGCCTCGTCTTCAATTTATTGTAAGAGACCTTGCGGACAATAATGATTTGGTGACAATTGCTACAGCTTTTTCTTATTCAAGACAGGGGAGCGCAAACCAGCTGATCTTCAGTCTTCCTGTATCTTCCGTTACACGCGACGGGAGAATAAACAATATTACTATTTTTACAGGCACGGGCAGTACCGGTAAGATAACTGACAGAGTCGGAAATGAGTTAATTCATACAGCGAACCTTAAAACGTTTACTCCAGCTTTAACCAGTATGAATCTTAACATAAAAAGAACTCTTCCAGCCATGCCTGTAGTTACGCTTACAAGCAGCAGTCCTTCATTAAATGTACCGCTGCAAAGCGCGGCGCAGACTTATAATTATGGTGTTACAATGACAATAAGTCCTTCTGCAGCCATAGGTGGTTTTGCTCCATGGGAAAATACCGTACAATATTCGCTGGACGGCGGTCTTACATGGACTGAACAGACAACAACTTCATCTGTTACTGTTAATGTTACTAATGGTACGCATAATATTCGCGCGCGGTATAAAGACCTTGCAGGTAATGAAGGTTATCAAAGGCACCGCTGCACAGCAACAACGAACCCGAATTCTGAAACTTGCGCGAATACCAGAAACTACAGCTGCGCGGGTACGATACAAATTAATGCGGATTTCCCAAGATTAAACGCTGTAACAGCAGTGCAGTCAACCGGATGGTTTACCGCGAACACAGGACAGAATACTCTTACATTTAATTTAGCGTTTGATGAGCAGGTAAGAGTAAATCAGCAGATTGTCGCGAGAAAAGATAGCGCTACTACAAACACCTTTACAAGCAGAAACGCCGCTGATACCGCGAACGCGAATCACGATCTTGGAGCTAACGGAAATGTCATACAAAACGTAAGGTATACACAAGCAAACGGAACAGCTGGTAATTATTTCTTAAGAATAATCAGCGCGAACACTTTCAGGTTATATACAACACTGGCAGCCGCGAACGCGGGAACTGCGAACGGAGACTCGCTGGGAGCCGCGGGAGGTGGTACGATATACCTGAACAATGAAGCTGTATCGATTACGCTTAAAAACAGAAACACCGCTAATAATAGTGACGCTGTAACAGCTCCGGCTGTTATTCAGCTGCAAGCCGCGCCGGGACAAACTACTTTAAGAAGCAGCATTCGATTTGATTGGCAAAATATTACAGGAAAGGAAATGCCCGATGGCTTATACGTTTTCGATGTAACATTAACAGGTTTAAGAGACAGTTTCGGTAACGCGGGCGGAAGCGGCACGGCAACATATTCAGGCGCTGCGCAAACCGGAACAGCAAGCCAGATAAGCATGACAGGCACAACTCCGACGCATGTTTGTGCGAACCTTGCCGCGGGCTACAGGGTAGACGCGATCAATCCAACTATACAAACCAGAACACCCGCTAATACTACTGTTTCAGGAAACAACACAAGCATAACGCTTGAATTCAGCGAGCCTGTAATGAGAGGTTCAGGTACTATAACGATAAGACCGCGCGGTAACTTTGCAATTCCCCCCGTTTTTGAAGACGAGGGTTACTGGCTTGGCACGGACGCAAATGGAACCAGGTATTACGCGCCAACAGCAGGAACGACATATGTTAAATCCTTATTTGAAGTTTATAACGATTCCTCTCTTACAGCGGCTGAGCGTAATTATTTAACGGAAGGAACCACAGCGGCAAGCCAGATAATAGACACTAATACTGCGACCGCGCCATCTTCGGTTTTAGATTCGACTAATCCAAGCATGAGCCGTCTTAGATTAAATACAAGGACAGGGCAGGCTGTAGGTCCATATATAAAGACAACCCATGGTCTTACAACAGGAGTAGGTTATACAGGAAATTACAACAATACAACTCCAGGAGCTAATGGTCCAAATCCAGCAGCCGCGGCAGCAAGTGAATTTATGGTTCCGGATACCGCGACAAAATGGGTATTGGATTACAGGTATCTGATACACGACACAACGGCGAACAGCGCGGTTTCCAGGATTCGCGCAGTTCTTACAAAGACAAAATTCCGCTGGCAGGAAATTGATGTACTCGCTACAGGTCTTTCAGCGGATAACAGGACTGTTACGATAACATTTAACGAACCTTTATTAAAAGGTTTGCAATGGGATGTTTATATGCCGGCAGGCGCGTTTACTGATATGGCAGGCAACTCGGCAACTGGTATTGGGACATTCAATACTGACGGAACCACATCGGGAACTACCGATTATTGGTTCTGGTCAAGCGGAGTACAGGAACCTGTTATTCGAGTAAACAGAAGAACTTTTGACGCGAGAACCGCAAGCTGGCACAGAAGAAACGCTAACGCTACTGTGGTAGCTGATGGAGGTTATAGCTCGCCTGGCAATACAACAGGATGGAGCGCGAGCACAGTTGTTTCCGATACTAACGGATGGGGTATAGGAGATTTTAATTTAATTCATTACCGTGTAGAAAGTGAAAGTCCGGGAGCGGCTATACAGGTAGCTGCATTACAAGGCTCAACAAACGCGGCTACTGCCGCCGGAAGAAATAGCCGAGGCGCGGCTATAGCCTCATTTACCGATGGAGATTCTGTTCTTGTTGCTAACACAGACGCTACAGAGGTGACCGCCACAAACTGGAACGCCGCGGCAACTAATACCGCAGGGCAATGGGTATTGTCTAATATTATAAGAAGGTCTCGAAACAACCAGGCTGTTCAGTATACTGTAACAACAAAGGCGGGCACTTCTGAACTTAGGCAGTTCGCGACTAACGCCGTGTTTAGGGGTTTTAGATCATACAACAGAGACGCCACTAAGGCGGAAATAGACGCGGTTACAAAAACTAGTGTTACTCTTACTAACAGCAGTTATCAGAGCGCTCTTACTTTTGGCGCTATGGAAGCGAACAAGAGTTATATTACAGCTACAGCAACATTAACCGGACAACCAACAGCTACAGGTTACGAAGGTATCTTTAGAACAGTTATCGCTTTCTTTTATGATAGTAATCAAAACGCGAGTAATTATATCGCCATAGAAGGTTCAAATATTAAAAACGGTATGCCAAGTATCGCAGGCTTCCCTGTAAGAGACGCCGAAGAAACAGGCGATAACAGATTTATTAAGATATTCCATAACGTAACAAGCCGAAGAACATACTACTGGGTTAGCACAGAAATTGTCTGTGAATGGTACTTCCTAAGCTGGGGAGGCGGTAACAGAAGCGGCGGTAACGGCACTCACCAGAATGTCGGCGAAGTAAACAATTACCAAACGGTAGGTTATGGTGATTTAACCTATGGCTATAATATAACCAGGTACAACTAAGGGAGGAGGAAAATATGAAAACGAAATTATTTATTTTATTAGGTTTGTTAACTGCGGTTATCTTCCTCTCCTGCGATACGGTTGCTTTGGGGACCAGACTGGATTTGAATGGACCTATTGTTAATATAACAACTCCCGAAGCGCGTAAAGCAGTTTCTGCGGAATTTACGATTACAGGTACTATCGAAGATTACAGTGAAATCAAGTCGTTCCTATTAACTGTTTCTTGTGAAGGAGACGAGTTCGCGAAACAATGGCGTTATAACGGCAAATGGGAAATATCTGTTGATTTCGGTAAAACATGGTCTGATTATTTACCGGAAGATATATCATGGGTTGTAGCTAGTCACAACGAATCATGCAAATCTGATTGCCCCAATAAGCATTGGAATTGGACTATACCTGTGGATATGACATTAGACGGAGAAAAACCTGATGACGGCGAATATTTATTTACAGCGCAGGCATGGGATGTCGGCACAATGTCAGATGATAATTCGCTCAGTACACGGGTTCTTATCGTCGATAAATTTCCTCCAAAGGTAGATATTGTGAACCTTGTATTGTACAGAGGTTCAACACCATGGGAAAATGAACCTTTGAAACCTCTGCATGATATAACAGATGACAGTGATGCAAGATTCGATCCTTCTAACATTGGAAAGTTTTTAACTCAGGGCTTTGATGTGAAGTGGCAGGTAGAAGATAATCATGATGTAAAATCCGTAGAGTTTAGGTTCTATAAGTATGATGAATATATTGACAATGATACATCTACGCCGTTACCTGATAATTATATTTACCAATATTATGTTAATCTGCCCGATCCGGGGACTGAGCCTTTGGACAGCATAAAACCAAACGGCGATTTTTCTGTTCCGGCGCTGGACGGAGATATAAAAGGATCGTATGACGGTGAATTAAATGCTCCTATTAACGAAAAAACAACGGTGATGATAGCTGCTATGTGTTATGATGCCGCCGGAAATCCAAATCAGGAAAAAATTATCGGTTATTTTGTTTATTGGCCTTTGGCTGATGAACCGTGGATAATATACACTGAAGGAATGGAAAAGCCTGAGCATTATTTAGAAATAGCAGGACAACATCTTGCTCTGGAAGACATTCTTAAAGAGCATGCGTTTATGATCTATCCCGGAAGAACGATCAAAGCCAACGCGTATCATAATCACGGCGTAAAAAATGTTAATTATAGTCTTTATACATTTAATGAGTTCACAGGTGAGAAATCTGCTTTACCGATAAACAGCTTTGATAAAATTGAAATTCCTAATCCGCCGCGGCCAAACGGTACATTCGCTACAGTTTTCCCGTGGGAGTTCAGACCTCCTGCGCGTTCCGGTTATTTTGTAGTGGAAGCGACAGCAACAAGCGCCGGCGTAAAGGACAAGGATGATAAAGGAATTCCCCAGAGGTATATTGAAGGCAGCGGCAGAGAAAGCCCTATGTATACCGCGTTGTTCAGGGTGCAGGATATTTCATTCCCGGATTTCCCAGAACCGGTAAATCCGAGCGCGTCTGATCCCATGTTCATGCATGTAGATGTTGACGAAAATACAGTAACATTTTATGGAATTGTACGGGACGCGACACAAGTAGAAACTCTTGACATGGTTTGGATTAATCCTGAGTCGGCAGGTTTTGCCACGCAAAATCAAATTCGATTTTTCCGTGAGCCTGATTTTGAAGGATGGCGAAAAATTGAGGAATTAACGCAAGGTCAAACAAGTATAACTCTTTCGCAAAATAGTACATACATAGAAGAAGATGTTCTTGAATCTGAGGCAATATTAAATAATACTCATCCTACCGGTGTTAAACATCCAAACAAAATATGGAGACTTGCCGTAGAATGGAAAGAAGAAGATCAAGATACCCGGCAGGTGTTTACTTTTTCTATAACAATTAATTTGGATGACTTTAATATAGGACTTGGTACTGGTAAACAACCTTTGAAGAGTCAGGTATTCCTGTTTAAAGCAAAAAACCCTGACAATAGAACCACGATCATTACCTATGCTCCTCAGGGCGACGAATCTCCTCCCGTTATAGCCATACAAGATGTGACTATAGGCGCTGTTAAGTACATACCTCAGGAATTCGCTATGATACCGCGTTTCCTGGGCGGAGAGAAAATAACCATTAACGGAACATGGCGTGAAGACTCGGCGCAATATTTACCAATAGCCGATTATTTTTCCGGTAATTTTAAGGCGTCAATAAACACCATTCCTTTAACTAATATTACTGTTAGTTATAACAATCCTTCTGTACAATCTACAACAGGAACATGGACAGCGGTTGTTGATGTTTTTACTGGGATGAGCGGAACAGGAATAAACGCGAACAACCTTAATGATTCGCTTGTTGTAGCCGTAGAAACAAAGGATTTTGGCGGAAACGTTTCTGAAGCGGGCGGTTCATGGCTTGTAGAAAGCGATGACCTTAGGTTAATCCGTATTTCCAGTAATGATGACGGCACGTTCAGAGCGGGGCAGACAGTTACAATATTCCTTGAGTTCAGTAAAGCTGTTCAGCTGCTTTACTCAGGAAGTGCGCCAACGCTTACATTGAATTCCAGTACGGGAGCTAATGCGACAGCTATATATAAACCTAATGGTTCACAGAGTACGCGGCAGGAATTTGTATATACTGTCGGCGCAAATCACAGCGCATCAAGGCTCAATGTTATAGGAATTACAAGTACTCCCAACACATGGAGTCAGGATAATTATCCCTTTACATGGGTAAGAGGTTCAGGAGAAACAAGAGAAGAAATTAGAGTAACTATGAACCAGGGGCATACTGTTAATACGCCAAATCCGTCAGGCGGTCCTACAATGCCTTCGGGCAGATTGTATGCGCGGCAGCTGCCAGTTACAGCGGATTCAAATAATGCCGATTATCAATTTACACTGACAGCCGGAAAAAACATAAGAATTGATACTGCGCCTCCTACAATTGTAAGCATAGAAAACACGATATCGGGAACAGCTGCCCAACATTTTTCATCGGGTGATATTTTTATCAGGGTAAAATTCAGTGAACCTGTAATGATAGGCAGCACTGTGCCGCGACTGCAGCTTCGCCTGCACAATAACAGAACAGTTGAAACATCCAGCAGCCTTGATGATGTAAGAGTAAGCGGTACAGATATTACATTCAAATACACAATTCAAAATGGAGATACTACAGGCAATAATCCAATAATAGTTACGGGGATCACTGGAGGAGCAATAACGGATCTTGCAGGTACGCCTTATTCCGCGAGCTTTACAACTACAAATATTGCCAACAGATTTATAAACACACTAGCGCCTGCCGTTCCCACGGTAAGGCTTTTCTCCACTCAGGTTACTGCCACTAACGCGATTGATGCCAATGTTGTCACAAACACTGTCGGCACAACTGTTAATTACGGCACATCAAGTACAGCAAATTCGGTATACGCAAACAGGACGCTTTCAAATGTGTATCATCAAAATTTGTTTATCGCAGTACAGTCGAGTAATTCTTCTGTTTCTGATACCAACGCATTTACCGGTAATAATAACTTGCAGGAGAATACAGGATTGGAATATTCTGTTGTTAACTCTGCAACGAGAAACTGGGTAAAGGTCGCGCAAGGTAACATGGACAATTCTCCGTTCAGCGGACTGCTTCCGGGAACATACAGGCTTGTGGCAAGGCAGATTAACAGGGCGGGAATTGTGTCCGCACAGACGCCGGAAATAACATTTACATGGGATCCGGGAGAGCTAATTACAAGAATTAGTTCTACAACCGCGAATGGAACATATACAAATGCAACAGATCGCAATCAAATCGCAATAACTGTATTTTTCAGGAAGAATGTAAGCATTGCGGCAAACTCAACAATTACGCTTAACGCGAGAAGGGGAGCTGCGGGAAGCAGTTTTAGCACTGCTAATTCACAGGTTCAATTAACCGGCACTGTTGTTAATAACGCAAGCTCAATAACTTACACTTATAATATTCAAAACGGCGACAATACACCGCCTGATACAAATCTTGACGTTACAGGAATCAACATTATAGCATGGGACGGAACTACTCCAAATAACGGAGTAAGAAATAATCTTACCAGCATTGACACTCTTTCACCTACTATGCGTCTTAATGGGAACAAGGAATTTAGAGTTTCTACAGGTAACCTTACAAATACTGCGCCGGTATTCAGTGCTGACAGCGGTGTTGAAACAGACTCTAACTTCCACGGCATACGCAGAGACGACGGCTCGTACTGGACAACCTTGGAAATTCCGTTTAACCGTCCTGTAAGCAAAGGCACAGGAGATATTGTAATAGAACAAGTCGCTACTAATTATCGCGTGCCTACTGTTCTTACAGAAACCCAGTACAACAGATTCAGAGGTGTAGCGAATTTTGACACATATTATTTTAAAGGAACAAACGGCTACATTTATACCTCGGCTGACGATCAGGGATCGGATACAACTTCTAAATATATCTTACAGTATAACTATAATCCAAGCAGTGCTGTAACCGCTAATAATTCCGCTTTTGCAGGCGACGCTTTTATTCCGGCGGCGTTCTTTACAGCGTTCAGACAAGCGGAAAGAATAACAATTCCTGTCGCGGCTCAAGCTGTAACAATAGACGGGAATACTGTAAAAATCAGGCTTTCAGGTTCTAACGCCCCGCAGGTACCGGGCGCGACATACGCTGTGTCCTATCCCGCGGGATTTGTGCAGGATGAATTGGGCAACGTGAACGCGGTTGCCGCTAATGTTAATGTTACTTTAAGAGGCGTAGCTAAACCCTTTGTAAGAATCAGAAAAACGCAGGATACAATTACAACTGCAACCGGAAGCATGACACAACCTCGCTTTGTCGCGGTACAGCCGCTTTTGGCATACGCCAGAATGGATTGCAGAACACCCGGTTCTACAATAAGACCTGTTATAACTTCCGGTTATTCAAATACAACAGGCGTGTCAGGCACTGACGCTAATCAGAATAACTGGAGCACGGGCGGAAACCCAAATGATATGACTGGTACAACTGCGGCTCGCCCTGCCGCTCCTACAACCACAACAGCGGCTGGGACTTCAGCAGCTCAAACTACCCTTGGTACAGATACCGGCACTAACGCGATACAAGGTTATATGTGGTGGGTAAGAGCAATAGCGACAACTGGAACAACAAATATTGTTTCATCAACAGAAGCTGAAGAAGTGGCATTTAGAACTGTTATTACATACCAATTAAGAGGTAGTGGTGCTGGCGGCGCGAACGGCGGCGGCGCTGAACAAGAATTAACTGCAAGTGCCGCTCAAGGCGAAGCGATTATGACATCAGGCGAGTCAATATGGATTCGAGGCGGCGACGCTATAGGAAGCTCTTCCATACCCGGCTTCCCTGTTACATGGGAAGAAAACTGGAACACTGTATCAAAGAGAAGAGCCGGTATTAGGCTTATGTCTAAAGTAAACGCGGCTAATAACACCGCTAACACTGCCAGTAACTTAAACAACTCGGTATGGAGATACATTACCTGGGATATAAACACAACAGCTTACGTAGATTTTGTCAAAGGCAACGACACAGCTTCTAACGCCGCAACCGTGTGGCAATACGGACCTACACAATGGGCATATCAGCGTTCTGGCTGGACATCATTCAAGATCAAATACCCGATATACCCCGGCAAACACCGCTGGTGCGATACAGCTCATGACTGGGCAGGCAAATACGCGCTTAACTTCTCCGGTACATATTCAGGAAGACCAACATTAACATCCGACTATGATGCATGGCCGGGAATTAACACACAGTAAGGTGACAGTCACCATTTCAAACCGCCGTTCGAAAGGATGGCGGTTTTTTTGTCCTGTGGTGAGTCACCAATTGCGAATGAAAGCGGTGGTTACATTGTAAAAAGTGACTGTCACCACGATAATTGAATGTAGGATTAAATTTTGAAAACCTTATACCGTCCTGTAAAAATAGGCTCTCTCGAACTTTCCGGAAATCTCTTCCTCGCGCCTGTCGCCGGCTACACCGATCGCGCGTTCCGTTCGATCTGCGCCGAGGAGGGAGCAAACTTTTCATTCACAGAATTAGTCTCCGCGGAAGCGCTGTATCGTAATCATGCCCGTTACGGGTTAGTCCAAGAAGACCTCACGCATAGCAGCAAAAGCACGGATGAAGAAGCAAGAAATTCAAACAACAACTCTGCGTCTCCGCGTCTCCGCGTGAGATCTTCTCCAATAAACTCTTCCTTCAATCTTGTTCGTCGCGGAGAGAAAGAAAAATATTACGCTATTCAACTTTTCGGCGGAGAGAGCGAATCGATTTATAAAGCGGCTTCTCTTCTTGCGCCGCTCAAACCTGACGCGATCGATATTAACTGCGGCTGCCCTGTTCC
>WQSF01000021.1 GCA_009788065.1 Treponema sp. | reverse complement strand
ATGATCATATCATCCTCCATGATTTGCGGTGCAAAAGCATCCATGCTCCTGCTTATCAGACTCTGTTTGTCAGTTACTATTCATAATGTTTTTGCCTGATACTTTATTTTCGGCAAATGGTCAAAAACTTTAACACTTTTTTTATTTTTTTTATTAATATTTTACATATAGGCTAATATTATGAAAAATAGTAATAAATTAAGAGGTGACAGTCACCATTTTCACTTTATTCTCTTTTTTCATCAATAGTTTATAATTAGCCATGATTGTCAGTGTTTCGCGGAGATGCGATATACCAAGATTCAAGTTTGACTGGTTCATGGAGAGGTTAAATGAGGGCTTTGTGGAGGCCGCAAACCCTTTCAATGCCAAACAAATAAAACACGTTTCGCTGGTTAAGGAAGACGTTGACGTTTTTGTTTTCTGGACAAGAGACCCACGGCATATTTTAGCAAATGCCGATGAGTTAACGCAAAGAGGCTATCCCTTTTATGTGATGGTTACCGTAACCGGGTACCCCGAAGCGCTGGAACCGAATCAGGCGCCTGTGCCTGAGGTTTTGGAATCAATGAAAAAGTTATCGCTAAAAATAGGACAGGATAGGGTAATCTGGCGGTACGATCCAATCATTTTATCGGATATTACAAACAACGAATTTCATTACAACAATTTCAGGAAAATATCGCAGGATTTATCCGGTTATGTTAACAGGGTTATTATCAGTATTTACGATGAGTATGCAAAAGCGGGAAAGCGTCTGAACGAGCTTGAAAGAGAAGGCGTATTAAAATTACTTGATATGAACATAGGCAGCCTAACCGGAGTTTTACCGGATATAAAAGAATGCGCGTTATCAGCAAATATGGAAATCCAAAGCTGCGCCGAAAAAGAAGAATTATTATCTCTGGGAATCAAACCCGGCGCTTGTATCGATTCAGGATTACTCCAAAAAATCTGCGGTACGGAAATTAAAGGAAAAGACAAACACCAGCGTCCCAACTGCCTGTGCTGTAAAAGTATAGACATAGGCGTATACAAGACCTGCGAAGCAAACTGCGTTTATTGTTATGCACGCTGACGCCTAATCTCGTACAACAATACACCGCAAGCCACCGACACATTCAGCGAATCAATTCTGCCGGATGACGGTATTCCTACAAAGCCGTCGCAATTTTCGCGTAACAGCCGTGAAATACCATTACCTTCGCCGCCGAGGATCAGCGCTGTTCTGCCGCTTAGATCTTTTTTGTAAACCGGTTCTCCTTCCATGTCGGTGCCGTAAATCCAGAAACCTGCTTCTTTAAGATCTTCGCATCCGCGTACCAGATTCGGTGTTTCAGCCTGGGCTATCCATGATACGGCGCCTGCGGATGTCTGCGAAATAATCGCGGCGTGTTTCGCGTTTCTGCGGTTTCGGCTAACGACCAAATCAACCGCGAATTGATCGCAACAGCGAAGGATCGCGCCGTAGTTGTGAGGATCTGTTATCTCATCAAGAATCAGGACAAGCGCGTCTTTTCGCTCTCCAAGATTGGAAATAAATGAATCAAGACTGATGTCGGCTTTGCCGCTGTCATCTGCAACTTGAAGAGCGATACCTCTGTTATCTGGCGCAATTCCGTCAAGTTCAAAAGAGCCGGTTCGTTCCAGACGTATTTTATTATTTACGGCAAGAGTTACAATTTCTTTCGCGCGAGGACCCGCTTTCGCGACAAGTAACGGGCCGCACGGGTTACCGGATTTTATTCTTTCTTCGATGGCGTGAAAGCCGGTTAAGTACATCATGTTTCAGACTGAGCTTCAGTTTTTTCTTCGTCAGGTTTTTTTGCCCGGACGGATCTTTTTGATCCAAGCAATATGGACACCGGTTCCATTATCGGAATATTCTCGCATACGATCTTGATGATTACCGTCATTGGAACGGCGAGAACCATACCGGCGAAACCCCAGATAAACCCCCAGATTGACAGTGAAATTAATATCATCAACGGTGAAATTCCAACATTATCGCCGATAATTTTGGGATCTAGAATTGTAAGGAGCATATTAACCATTAAAATTATCGCGACAATTAATATTACAGGACCGGGTTCAGGCCAAAATTGAAGTAACGCAAAGAGCGAAATGCCTGCGCCGGCGGCAATGCTTCCCAATGTCGGGATAAAGTTAAAAAGAAATTGAATAAGCCCCCAAACGATCGCAAATTCCAGCCCAATAAAATGGAAACTGACAGCGAATACAATACCATTCGCAAGCGAGATTAAAAATTTCGCTCCAAGATACTTTGTTACCTGCGAAATTATATCGTTTCCGATTCTGGTAATTCGTACTGTCCGTTTTTCAAACGCTGCCGCTAATTTTACTTTAAAGAAACTTGCTTCCAATAATATGAACACCATAAACAAAACCACTAAAACGGCGCTTGACGCGAATTTAAATGAAATGTTTGAAAAGGATATTGTATAATGGCGGACAAAATTACGAATCCCTAATTGCCCCCATAAGTTCGCAAAGAAACTTAATTCTTCATCGTACGGAAGCTCGAATATACCGGCTATCCAAATATAAATTTCTGTAAAACGATTTTCGTATTTTGGAAATTGCGCGATTATCATCATTGCGGATCTATAAAGTATCATGCCGAATAACCACATTCCAACAATAATTATTATTACAATCAATAAGATTGATATAACTCGCGGACAGCGGATTTTATCCAGCGCTTTTATTAACGGATAAGTAACAAATGCAAGGAGCGCTGCAATGGTAAACGGCAGAATCACAGTAGAAGCGAGTTTTAATACTGCCGTTGATAATATAATGCAGATGAATGCTATCAAGAAAAATATAGCTCTGCCCGAATGAAATGTTTTAAATACATTATTCATATTAATATTATGTCACGAATTGAGGCGTTCGGCAACCTCGCGCCTGAAGGAGCGTATTTTTAATGAAACACCCAAAAATTGTAAGTATATCCCAAAAATAAGAAAGTGCTTGACCCCTGACTAAAAAATTACTATTTTAATATTAACTGATAATACGGTTTAGATGAAATCTGCAGGTAATGATATCAATAATCATCTACACAATCAGGCATCTCAATATCTACAGCTGCGTATGTCAGCGACTCCCCGGGTTTCCTCACCTCCTTTTCCCGGGGGGTTTTTTTATATTTGGAATCTTATTCCGAATGTAACGCCGTAATTTTTACTTAAAATGTCATACATTCCGGTAAAATCAAACCTGAAAAAAGACACGTTAATGGAGAATCCTCCGTAAGCTCTCAGGCTCCATCCTTTAACCGTATTGCTCTGTTCTATATTTTTTTCTGCAATATTTGTAAGACCGTAATTTTTTAACGCATTAATAATTGTTTCGTTTTCAAGGTCAATATCCGCGCCGTCAACCTGTATATTTTCATTTGTCGTTAATCCGTATCCCGCGCTTGACCATGCATGACTCGCGCCTAATCCGACATACGGGGTAAGAACCGCTACTTTGACGGAAGCCTGCGCTTTAAAATCCATCGATTTTGTGTTCCAATTAAGACTTATGGTTGAACCGGGTAATTTTAATGTATGGCTGCCAAAACTAAGTTCTAAAGGATCGTCGGTACGCACCGGCAATGATATACCGCCTTTCAGGTAATTAAAACCCGCTCCGATCGACAGCTTAAAAGGAGATTTTTTCTTACCTACAATTTTATATCGAATATCCGCGCCGACAAGCATATAGTTCATGGTAAAATCTATATCTTCCAGCTTTAACGCATTCCAGAATCCTTCTTTTATATTTAATGTGCCGAATTTTACGCCGATGTCAAAAGGAAGAATTATTCCCCCAATTCTGGCGTCTACCGTATAACCGGGAAGCGGAAATCCTTTCCAGTTTAATTTTTCAGGCAACGAAATTTCAAACAAATCCAGCAGGGCAATTATCGAATCATAATCCATGGTTGTAAATCCCAGAGTAGCGCCTAAACCGAAATGAGGAGGCATGGCGATAAGCTGTCCTATATGCGCGTCCGACCAGTTTAAACCCATTGTTGAATTAAATGGCAGTGATTTAGCCATTGACGTTGCGAAATTATCAGCGGTTTTTTGAATCTCACTTAGATCGAGTGAAAATGCGGAGACAGCGGCTAACGTCAGCATAAAAACGAATATAATTGTAATTTTTCTAAATTTTCGCATAATTAGTCTCCTGAATGCAGAATATTTGCTGCCCTGCTTCAATTATAACTTAAATATAATAAAAATTCCTGTCTTTTAATAATACGACATTGACAAAACGTCTATTTTATGACAATATTTTTAAAAATGTCAACTTGGAGGATTGTGATGGATAAAACGCTGCCTTTAATGTTGAGAGCAAGGGCAAAAGAGAGCCCGGATACCGTAATTCAATATTACAAAGATAAGGATGGTAAATACCGGTCTGTCACTTACCGTCAATTTTTTGAAGATGTATGTTATGTCGCTTCTGGTTTGATGGAATTGGGCGTAAAACGCGGTGATAAAGTAGGATTAATCGCGGATAACCGCCAGGAATGGATGGTCACCGATTTTGGAATAATGTCCGCAGGCGCTGTTGATGTTCCGCGCGGATGCGACACCACAACTCAGGAACTGACGTATATTTTAAGTTTTACGGAATGTGATGTCGTCTTCGCGGAAAATCAAAAACAAGTTGAGAAAATACTTTCATGTAAATCCGGTATCCCCTCATTAAAAACATTAGTTTCATTCGATCCTGTAGAAAGTGAAGTTGAGCGTAACGCTTTGGATCAAGGCGTTAATATTGTTTATTTTGACAGTCTTACCGCAATGGGCAAGAAACGCGAAAATCTGCATATCGGAAGCACGGAAGCGGAAATGGAAAAGGGCGACGGCGAAGATCTTGCGACGATTATTTTCACATCCGGCACTACAGGCGAACCGAAGGGCGTAATGCTTTTACATAGAAATTTTCTCTGCCAGCTTCCTCACTTTATTTTATTCTTTGAATTAAAACCAGGTGATATTTGGCTTTCCATGCTTCCTGTCTGGCATGTATATGAACGTCTTATGGAATACGCGATCTTTTATTACACAACCAGTATTGCCTATTCAAAACCTATCGGTCCCATATTGATGGAAGATATGCAGGCAATCCGTCCGCACTGGATGGTCAGTGTTCCGCGTGTTTGGGAAGCGATTATGGACGGCATCAACCGGAAAGTTAAGGCTCAAGGAGCGCTTGTTAAAAAGTTATTTGATTTTGCGGTTTATATATCGATGATGTTCACATATTTTAAAGATTTAACTTTCCATCTTCTGCCGGATTTTCATGGACGTTTTCGGGCTTTGGAATCCGTTATGGGTTTTTTTCCGTGGCTTTTGCTTCTTCCGATACGCGGTCTTTTTCACGTAACAATATTTAATAAAATCAAGCGGGTGTTTGGCGGACGCTTTAAAGCCGGCATTTCAGGCGGCGGCTCTCTTCCTTTTAAAGCGGATTTATTTTTTAATTCGATTGGCATAAGGCTTCAGGAAGGTTACGGCTTAACGGAGACCGCTCCTTTGGTTTCTGTGCGCCAATACAAACGTTCGCGCCGCGGGACTATCGGACAGGTTCTGCCGAATACAGAAGTTAAAATTATTAACAAGAAAGGCAGGGAAATGCAGCCGGGGCGCAATGGAATTATTTTCGTAAAAGGCGCTCAGGTAATGAAAGGCTATTATCAAAAACCCGATTTAACTGCCGCCGTTCTTGATTCTGAAGGCTGGTTTAACACGGGCGACATCGGTATGCTTACGCATAACAATGAATTGCGCATAACCGGCAGAGAAAAAGATACAATTGTTTTACGGGGCGGCGAGAATGTCGAGCCTGTTCCGATTGAATGTAAATTGAGAGAAAGCCCGTACATTCAACAGTGTATGGTTGCCGGGCAGGATCAAAAATTTCTTGCGGCTCTTGTTATTCCGATACAGCAGGCAATTATGGATTTTGCGGAAGAAAATTCGATTCCAATTGTCGATTACGAACTATTGCTGCAGCAGCCGGAAATCAACGAATTAATATCCAGTGAAATCTCTGAATATGTAAGTTCCAAAAACGGATTTAAATCTTACGAGAAAATAAATAAATTCACGCTTTGTGCCAGACCGTTTGAAGCCGGAAAGGAATTATCCGGCAAAGGCGAACTTCTGCGCCATAAGATCATGGAAACTTACGGAAAAGATATTAATAAACTTTTTAAATAATTAAATCGACAGGTTTTTCATCTGCTTGACCTTATATACTCCGTGTAATAACATTAAGTGTCTGTGTCAGGAACCGTGCGAGCAGGCGCCGCCCAACCCCGCCAGGTCCGGAAGGAAGCAACGGTAAGCGGAGGCATGTTGCGCCGCGGCCCTCCTGACGCAGGCTTTTTTAATTTGTACACAGAAACCACGGATTAGAGCGGATTTTAAAGATTAACACGGATTAGGAAGAAGGGGTTTAAAGTGGGACTTTTACATGAAAATGAGACATATTCCATTATTGGCGCAGCTATGACTGTACATCAGGAATTGGGGTATGGGTTTTTGGAAGCTGTATATCAAGAAGCGTTGGAAAAAGAATTTAAATTAAAAAACATACCTTATAAACGTGAGATACCTTTAAAAATATTTTACAAAAATGAACCTTTAGAAAAGCTATATATCGCCGATTTTATTTGTTATGAAAAAATAATCGTTGAACTTAAAGCAACAAGTGAAATAACAAATGATCATCATGGACAAATAATGAACTATTTATCAGCAACTAAGCTGGAGTTAGGATTATTAATAAATTTTGGGAAGAAGAGTTTAGAGCATAAAAGAATAATCCGCACTAATCCGCTTAATCCGTGTTAATCCGCGGCTCCTGTGTCCCAAGCCCTAGTTTTTTTCCATATATATTAGTAGACTATCTTTATGGCAGTTACAGGGTACGAGGTTACCGCTTCCAAATACAGACCTAAAACTTTTGACGAATTAGCGGGACAGGAATTTGTCGTCTCTACCATTAAGAATTCGCTTACAAGCGGGCATATCGCTCATGCCTACCTTTTTTCAGGTCCCAGGGGATGCGGAAAAACCAGTGCCGCCCGTATCCTTGCGCGTTCGCTTAATTGCGAAAAAGGCGCGGAAGCTGGTCCCTGCTCAGGAGACGGCGAAATCTGTGACAACTGCCGCGCCATAAGCCAGGGCGCAAGCATGGATGTGATCGAAATTGACGGCGCGTCTAATAACAAAGTTGATGAAGCGCGCCAGATAATCGATGAAGTTCTTTTTCCGCCGCAGTCAGGCCGTTATAAAGTTTACATAATTGACGAAGTTCATATGCTTACCAATCAGGCGTTTAACGCGCTTTTAAAAACTATCGAAGAACCGCCGCACTATATCGTTTTTATTTTTGCGACGACAGAACTTCATAAAGTTCCTGCTACAATTAAAAGCCGCTGCCAACAGTTTAATTTTAGATTGATACCAATCGAAACAATTCAGGAAACACTTAAAAAAATCTGCGCCGATAAAGGAATCGAAGCTGAAGACGACGCGCTATTTTGGATAGCGAGAGAATCAACCGGCAGTATGCGCGACGCATTCACTCTTTTTGATCAAATCGCGTCTTTTTCCGCGGGAAACATTCGCAGTGATTTAATCCGCGAGAAACTCGGCATTACCGGTTTAGAAAAACTTAACGCGCTTGCGGACGCTTGCGCCGTAAATGACACGCCGGCCGCTTTCGCGCTGACGGATGAAATCCTCAGCGGCGGAATCGCTCTTGAACAATTTGTTATAGACCTTACGGGATTTTACCGCAGTCTTTTGCTTCTTAAAAACGGCGTTACAAGGGAATCCATATTGGGTTATCGTCCGGCGCTGTTTTCAGCGAAAGCGCTAGAAACTTATGATTCTATCCGTCTGGAACAAGCGCTTGATATTCTGCTTGAATGTTACCGCAACACGCGTTATTCAATATCTCCCCGCTTCGAACTTGAGACCGCAATTTCAAAATTAGCATGGTTAAGTAAATGGGTTTCTCCTTTTGAACTTAAAGAAGCGGTTGATAACGCGCGGATTGCTTTAACAACAGGAAATTTTTCAGGCGGCGGTTCCACCGCGCAAGCTTCGAGTTATAAAAATAATTCTACACCAGCGCCGAAGAACGAAGCGCCGACAGCGCGCGTAAATGCAAACGCTTCAAATTTCGGCGAAGAGCGTTCGTTAGCGGACGCATTTAACGAAAGAATTGCGGCAAATAAAAATTCTTCATCTAGTAACGAAACAACGACGGACGATGCGGATGTTCCTATGTGGAACAGTATTAATCAGGATGCAAAAAATCCGCCTCAGGTTGAAAACGTGCTTTCAAAAATTCCCGGAACTGTTATTAATTAAAACGGAGAGAATATGAATATTAATCCATTTGACATTTTAAAAAACGCGCAAAAAATACAGGAGCAGATGAGCGGTTTTCAGGATAAGCTTGGCGAAATTTCCGCAACAGGAGCCGCAGGCGGCGGACTTGTCGAAGTTGAAATCAACGGAAAGTTAGAATTAATCGCGGTGCGAATTTCACCGCAAGCCATGGAAGGCGGCGATGTTGAAATGCTCCAGGATCTGATCATGGCGGCGTTTACAGACGGCATGGCAAAAGTTAAAGAAGCGATTAGCAGTGAAGTTGGATCGATGACGGGCGGCATGAATATTCCCGGCTTTCCGGGAATGGGTTAAGATTAAATTTTTACCCTGCCTCTAAAGCTGCGTGATAATGTTAATTTATCGGTATACTCGATGTTCCCGCCGACCGGCATTCCCGATGCCAGACGCGTAATTTCTACAGGGTAATCTTTTAAAGTTTTTTGCAGGTATAACGCTGTCGTGTCCCCTTCGACTGTGGGGTTTAACGCAAGTATTAATTCCTTTACTTTACCTGATTGTAAACGGCTGATTAATTTATCTATGGAAAGATTCGCGGGGCTTACGCCTTCTAACGGCGCGATTAATCCGCCAAGTACGTGATATACTCCTTTGAATTCGCGTCCCTCTTCTATTATGCGCATATCCTGCGCTGATTCAATTATGCAGATAACGGTTTTATCACGATCTGAATCTGAACAGATAAAACAAGGATCGGTTTCCGTAAAACCGCCGCAGATACTGCATCTTTTAATCGCCTGATGAAGCCCCGCTAGTTCCTTCGCCAATGTTTGCGCCAAAGCAGGGCTTGAATCTAAAATGTGATACGTAATCCTTCCCGCGCTTTTTTTCCCGATTCCAGGTAATTTGGAAAACAATGTTACCAGTCTATCAATGGCAGTATGACTCATTAATGAAATGCCCCCCATGAATATCCTTTTTCGACGCTTACGCGTAACGGTATAACAAGGCTTGTCGCCTTTTCCATTTCCGCTTTAACCAGTTTCACCGTTTCTTCCGCTTTGTTCTCCGGGCACTCAAGAATTAGTTCGTCATGAACCTGCAGTAAAAGTTTTGCAGGGGTTTTTTCTTTCACAAGCCGTCTGTCTAAATTGAGCATGGCGGTTTTTACAATATCAGCCGCCGAGCCTTGAATCGGCGTGTTGACCGCGATGCGTTCCGCTGCGGATTTTTCAGTTTTGTTATGCGAATTAATCGTTGGGATATACCGCCGCCTTCCTGAAATTGTTGTAACATAACCCTGCTGTTCTGTTTTTTTAATGGTGTTTTCGATAAACCTGCGGACGCCTGAGTATGTGTTAAAATATGCTGTTATAAAATTCTGCGCTTCTGTCCGGCTGATGTTCAATTCATTGGAAAGACGGAATGCGCTCATACCGTAAATTACGCCGAAGTTGATCGTTTTAGCCATTCGCCGCTGTTCTGTTTTTACTTGATTTTCATCAATGCCGAAGATTAACGCGGCAGTGCGGATATGCACGTCTTTTCCGCTTTCAAATGAAGAAATTAAATTTTCGTCTCCCGAAAGATGCGCGAGAACGACGAGTTCTATCTGGCTGTAGTCGGCGGATATTAAAACACAGCCGGGTTTTGCTATAAACGCTTCGCGGATTCTTCTGCCTTCTTCGGCGCGAACGGGAATGTTCTGCATGTTTGGCTCGCGGCTGGAAAGCCTGCCTGTCGCGGTTCCTGTCTGCACAAAGTTTGTGTGTAAGCGTCCTTCGCTGTCAGCCATGTCGGCTAACGTATCTACATAAGTTGATTTTAATTTTGACAAAGTGCGGTGACGCAGGATAAGAGCCGGAACCGGATCTTCGCGCGCAAGTTCTTCAAGCGCGGCAGCGTCGGTAGAGTAGCCTGTTTTGGTTTTCTTTCCCGGCGTAAGTTTGCGCTCGACAAAAAGCACTTCCTGAAGTTGTTTTGTGCTTGCAAGATTGAACTCGTGTCCGACAGTTTTCCATGTTTGCGCTTGAATTTGATCAAGTTCAACAGCGAGTTCTTTGCCGTATTCAATAAGAGCTTTAGGTTCGATTTTTATTCCTTCACCTTCCATCTCGGCAAGAATCGGCAGCAGAGGCATTTCTAGGTTTTCAAAAAGATTTATAGCGTCTATTTTTATAAGCGCCGGTTCAAGATAATGTTTTAAACGTATGCAAAAATCAGCGTCTTCTCCCGAATAGCGCGTCGCGGTTTCCAGAGAAACAGCGTCAAAGTTCGCTCCCTTTGGTACAATGTCCATGTACTTGATAGGCGAGCAGTCAAATGTGTAAGCGACAAGGGAGTCAAGCGAATAGTTGTTTCGTTCAGGATCAGCCAGCCATGCCGCTACCATGGTGTCCCATATTTTGCACCGCCAGCGGTCAATACCCCAGCCGCGGCTGACTTTGTAATCAAACTTGGCGTTATGCGCCGCGATTGTCATTTCCTCGTCTGCGAACAAAGGAACGAGAAGCGCGCGGACTTTATCGGGGTCAAGGAAAGCGGAATTCTTTTCGCTGTCCGCTGAACCAGCGCCGTGAGGCGCAACAGGAATATAAAAACCTTCTTTTGGTTTGATCGCAAGCGAAATGCCGATCGGACGGGAGTTCCATGCGTCAAGAGAATCTGTTTCAAAATCCAGCGCGGCGAATTTTTGTTTTTTTACCAGTTCAAGAATGGATTTTAATTCTTCAAAATCCATAATTGTTTTATAAACGCCGTCGCCGAGCAGATTTTCATCTGCGGTTTTTTCCTGTTGATTTCTAATCATCGGTTCGGCGGAGTTCGTTGAGGGAATTTCTGCGGAAGAATCATTCGATATATCAGATGAAAATGATGTTGCATTGGAGATAGCTGAATTTTTCGCATTTGGGTCAAGCAGTTTCGCGCTCTGGCGAATACCTTCGCGCATCAACACGCTTGCTCCCGCGGTTCTGTTAAGATTTTCTACCGACAGGTCATCAATCGAAGAAATAGACAATTCAACGTCGCTTCGCAGCCGTATAAGCGATTGAGAAAAATAAGCGCTTTCCTTTCCTTCTGATATTTTTCTTCCTGTTGATCCTTCGATTGCGGCAATATTTTTATATATATCGTCAAGGGAACCGTAACGCGCCATTAATTTAACGGCGATTTTTTCTCCGATTCCCTTAACGCCCGAAATATTATCAGCGCTGTCACCGATAAGAGAAAGTAAATCTAAAACCCTTTCAGGTTCTACACCCCATTCTTCTTTTACTTCGTCAGGACCGACAAGATCCCAAACAGGACCCGAACTTGTCGGGATAGCTTCGCTTCTGTTAATTTTCGCGGGACGAAGTTCAAATGTTCCGCCGCCTACAAGCTGAAGCAGGTCTTTATCCGACGAAAGAATATAACACTGACGGTTTTCTTTTTTGCATTTTTCTGCAAGTGTGGCGATAATGTCGTCTGCTTCAAAACCTTCAGCTTTTAAACATTGAATACCAAGAACGGTTAAAAATTCTTCAACTAACGGAACCTGCTCATGCAAATCTTCAGGAGTTTTTTGCCTGTTCGCTTTATATTCGCTGTACATCCGGTGCCGGAATGTAGGAGTGCGGGAATCAAAAACGGCGGCAAGACGCAAAGGCTTTACAGTTTTGCTTAAGAGTTTTTCGTCGATACCGGCAGCCGGAGCGCCGTCATTAAGAAGAGAGACCACGGTGCGGGAAAACCCGAAAAGCGCTGAAACATTTTTTCCCGAATTATTACGCAGAGGACGAGTGAGAAATGCAAAATATGATCGATATATTAAACCGTATGCGTCAATTAAATAGAGCGGAGGAAGAGTGTTTTTCATGTTTTACATAGTAGCATGAGTATATTGCTATAGCAATGTACCTTGCAACTACATGTAATATATGTAATACTTGTTTTATGAGTGATGATTCAGGAGATAAAAAAGACTCAGGCGGCCCTTCATTTCCGTTTGGACCCAATGGACCAAAATTGCCCGATTTTAAAGGTTTTGGCGGCTGGAAATATCTTTTTATCTATCTTGCTATTCTGCTTGTTGGAATGGGTCTTTTTAATTTTGTATTTCTCAACAGGTTAAATCCCGCGATAGACTTTTCCGAGTTCAAATCCAGAATTGTTTCCGGCGAAATCAAACGCGTAGAATTAACAGATTCCTATTTTACAGGTTATACAAATCCAAGCGGCAGAACGGCTTCGAAAGCGGTGGTCGCAAGCCGATCTTACGGTTCCGCGCAGGACAGAATATACCGTACCGTATCGATATATGATCCTGAATTTATTAAATTACTGGATGAAAAAAATGTTTCATACGGCGCGGTTTCCCGCGAAGGAAACGCGTTCCTCAGTTTTATTTTTAGCTGGGTATTGCCTATCGCTTTCTTTATTTTTATCTGGCGTTTTGTATTTAAACGAATCGGCAGTATGGGCGGCAATGTGCTTTCGATCGGACAGAACCGCGCTGTTATCGTCGCGGAAGGCGATATTATTACGCGGTTCAGCGATGTCGCCGGAGTAGATGAAGCAAAAGAAGAACTTGTCGAAGTTGTTGATTTTTTAAAGAGCCCTCAAAAGTACAAAGAGATCGGCGGAAAAATTCCCAAAGGTGTGCTGTTGGTCGGACCGCCCGGAACAGGTAAAACGCTTCTTGCCCGCGCTGTCGCAGGTGAAGCGGGAGTTTCATTCTTCCGCATGAGCGGCGCCGATTTTGTGGAAATGTTTGTCGGCGTGGGAGCCGCGCGTGTTCGCGATTTATTCAAACAGGCAAGAAGCAAAGCGCCATGCATTGTTTTTATTGACGAGTTAGACGCAATCGGCAAGAGCCGGATTAACAGCATATCAGGCGGTAATGATGAACGCGAACAAACGTTGAATCAGCTTCTTGTAGAAATGGACGGCTTCGACGGCACAAGCGGACTTATCATTCTGGCTGCCACAAACAGACCTGATGTTTTAGATCCCGCGCTTCTTCGCCCTGGAAGATTTGACAGACAGGTGTTAGTTGACAGACCCGACCTTAAAGGCAGGGAAGAGATTTTAAAAATTCATTCAAAATCCGTAATTCGCGATCCTGCTCTCGATCTTGAAGCTGTTGCGCGCGTAACATCAGGTTTTTCAGGCGCCGATTTGGCGAATATTGTAAACGAAGCGGCGCTTCTTGCGGTCAGGGCGGGACGTAAAATGGTAACTCAGCGCGATTTTGACGAAGCAATCGAAAAAACTATCGCAGGTCTCCAGAAAAAAACCAGAGTTCTCAAAGAAAAAGAAAGAAGATTGACAGCTTATCACGAAGCAGGTCATGCAATAATCGCCGCTTTTACCCCTAACGCAGACCCTGTGCAGAAAATATCGATTATTCCGCGCGGTTTCGCTCTCGGCTACACTTTACAGCTTCCATTGGAAGATCGTTACACAGTAACAAAGTCAGATCTTCTTGGCAGAATAGATATCCTGCTTGGCGGACGAATAGCCGAAGAAATGATCTCAGGCGAATACTCGACAGGCGCCGCAAACGACTTAACAAAAGCGACAGACATCGCGCGCAAGATGATCACCGATTACGGCATGAGCGACCGTTTCCGCAACGTTGCGTTAACGACGCGCGCGATGGGCATGATAGGTCAGGAACAGCACGAACCGGCGTTCCACCGCGAATACGCGGAAAGCACTCAGCAGTATGTGGACGAGGAAATTGCCCGTGTTATAGAAACAGAGTACGCTAAATCCAAGTCGATTCTTGAAGATAAACTGGAAATTTTACACAATGTTTCCAATGCTCTGCTGGAGAAAGAAACTTTGGATGAAAAAGAATTTAAAGCGCTGATCGGTAGTATTTCGATAGAGGTTTGATTATCTCTCCGTTTTTATTTGAGAATATACAAATGTAAAATGTCTTTGATCAGCTACTTCTTTTGCCCTGTAAAATATTGCTGAGTCAACTCGTTGACCATCTTCTGCAGAGAGTCGTTAAAGTCCTTTACATAGATCATTACTTCGTTGTTCGATGCGCCTTCAGGTAAAAAAAACTGATACGGTTCAACGTTTAAAGCAGCGGATAATTTTGCAAGCGTTTTTGCCGAAACGCCTTTCTTGCAGTTTTCGATATCATTAATAAAGTTATGTGTAAGACCCGTGGCTTGCGCCAGACTTAATTGCGACATGTTGTGTAACGCTCGAAGGCGTTTCATGTTATTACTGATCAATTTGTAAATGTAAATTTCATTTATTTCTATTTTCTTTGCCATTATTCTATTTTCATTTTTTATGTAGTTATTTGCAAATAACCTAAGGCAGATTTATTGTCGCTTTCAGTTCTATTAATATTTATTTTGTTACGGTTATCAATTTGTTAATAAAGGCAGTCCGTTTATTATCATTACTTCGGGGCGGTATTCAAAATGCATCGTATCAAACATCGGCCACTTGCCGCCCCAAACAAAGCCGTGAACTTCGAATGTTTTAATAACAGAATCGGGGGGATGATATCTCTCGTTATACGACACGTTATACCAGTCATCTCTGTACTGCGATGTCCAAAGCCAGTATGTTTGTTTGTTTCCCATGTTACGCGGAAGAAGATCAAGTGCAAGCCCATACGAATGAAAAGAACGGGATTGAGTTTCCGCGATGTTACGCCAGCCGTATCCTTCCAAACTGCCGAGTCCGTTTATCCATGTTTGAACTTGCGGATCAATTTTTCCTAAAGCCACAATGATCGATTCAACCATCTCAATTTTTTTTTGAATTGACTGATGAACTTTTGTTGATTTTCCAAGAAAAGTAATTTTAACAAGTCTTTTTTCTGTTTCTGCGCGGTTGGGCGCCTGCCAAAGTTCGTCAAGGAAGAATGAAGATCGTCTTGGAGGATTTTGGCTTCTGCTTTCAGTCCAACTGTTGTATCTTTTTATCTCTTCGGGGGTGAGTTCTTTCCACGGAGGCAAATCCGCGGGATATTGATAAAATTGATTTGGTCTGAAATTATCGGCATTTTCAAGCATATTTTCGGGCAGCAGTCTTCCGCCGGCAAAGTAGTACCATTTTCCATTCATTAATAAAGCCCAGTCATTATTACGAAACTCGGTTTTTTCGATCCGATCGGGATATACCTGTGCCAGGGATTTCACAATTCGTTCCGCTCTTGTCGGCTGAGGAATAGATTGCGGTTCCGGTACTGCCGTTTTTTTTATTTCAGGTTCTGCGGATATTTGCTTGACTCCAAAAGCAAGCGTGTTAGCCGCGGAAAAAAGAATTAATATAACTGTCAGACTAATTCTGGTCATTTAATTGCGCCCTATTAATAACTTTTCTATTATATTATAATATTAAGTTATGGGGAACATACTGAAACACGGCGTAGAAATGTATAAACAAGCAATGAACCCAAAACAAGCTCCCGCTCCTTCACCCGCTCTTTATAAAGAAACCCAAAAAACTAAAAAACCTGTTTATACGCCTAAACCCGCGGACGACGGTAAAGCGCCAAAAGAATCAAAATACAGACGTGTTGCAAAATTCCTCATCCTGATTGGAAGCGAAAACGCCGCCGAGATTCTCGCGGAGCTTGATCCTGAACAGGTTGCGGAAATTTCCAAAGAAATAGCGTTTATTAAAATTATTAGACCCGAAGAAAGAGAAGAAATTTTCGCGGAATTCCATGAATTGTTCTCCAAGCCTTATGTATATTCAGGCTCATCACAAGGCGGTATCGAAACGGCGCGCCGGATACTTTACGCTGTTAAGGGACCTGAAAAAGGCGAAGAGATTTTAAACAAAGCTGTTCCCGAATCGAAAGAAAATATTTTTAGTTTTCTGGAAGATTTTTCTGCCGAACAGCTTGTCATGCTTTTAAAAGAAGAAAGCGCTCAAACAGCCGCGCTTATTTTGAGCAGAATGCCGCCTAAGATTTCCGCCGGTACCATCAGCCGGTTGGCGCCTGATCGTAAAGCCGAAGTGCTTCTTCGCATGGCGCGTCAAAGCGAAGTTGCGCCTGAAGTGCTTGAACAGGTTTCTGCGGCGTTAAAAGAAAAAGCAAGACTTGTCGGCAGCGGTTCCAAAGATATTGAAATTGACGGTTTGCAGACGCTTGCCGCGATTCTAAAAAACGGAGATTATTCTTTCGGCGACAGATTAATCAATGAGATTGAAGATGTCAGCCCTGAGATCGGGCAAAATTTAAAAGAAAAATTGTATACGTTAGATGATATAATCGGCGCGGTTGATCGTCCGATACAGGAAAAATTAAAAACCATGACAGATTATGATATTGTCGTACTGCTTAAAGGCAGAAAAGATGATTTTTATGAAAAAATCATGTCGTGTGTTTCCGCGGGACGAAGGAAAACCATACGCGAAGAAGATCAAATAACCGGCGCCGTGCCGAGACGAGAATGTGACGAAGCTGCGAGAAATTTTCTTGCATGGTTCAGAACTGCACGTGAAAACGGAGATATTTTACTCTACAGCGATGAGGATATAATTGTATGACTAAAACCAATTTGAATAAAGGGCAGATATTAAACAGCGGATTTACAGTTTTGGATATTGTTCCGCTTGATGAATTAAAAGCCGAAGGTATTTGGGTAAAACATAAAACGGGTGTAGAAGTCTTTCATGTATTAAATGAAGATTCAGAAAACCTATTTTCATTTTCTTTTGCGACATTTCCGCAGGACAACACAGGCGTCGCGCACATTCTTGAACATTCGGTTTTGTGCGGCTCAGAGCGTTATTCGCTAAAAGACGCTTTTATTGTTCTTGCGCAGGGAAGCCTTCAAACTTTTTTAAACGCGATTACATTCCCCGATAAAACCGTGTATCCTGCAAGTTCTACAAATGAGCACGATTATTTTAATTTAATGTCCGTGTACGGAGACGCTGTTTTTCGTCCTCTGCTTCCAGAGTGGACATTTATGCAGGAGGGGCATAGGCTGGAGTATCAGGACACAAAACTTGTCATAACAGGTGTTGTATATAACGAAATGAAAGGCGCGTATTCATCTTTAGATACCTATGCCGGTCATTGGTCTGTTAAAGCTGTTATGCCGGGAACTCCTTATGATTTTGAATCAGGAGGAGATCCTCAGGATATTCCCGATCTGACATGGGATGGTTTAAAAGATTTCCATCGCAGCAGATATTCGCCCGCTAATTGCAGAATATTTCTTGCAGGTAACATTCCCACAGAAAAACAGCTCGATTTTTTAAATGAAGAATTTTTCTCGAAAATACCGGGCGGCAAGACCTGCGAGCCGATCTTAAAAACACAGCGCTGGAACGAGCCAAAAAAAATGCATATTTCCTGCCCTGCAGGAAGCGAGCGTAAATCGACAATTTTTATTTCATGGCTTTGCTCGGATATTACCGATGTAAACGAAAACATCGCGCTGGCGGCATTAACAGAAATTCTTTTAGGTCATGACGGCTCTCCGTTAACAAGAACCCTGATCGAATCCGGTCTTGGAGAAGACATTACGCCTGTATCCGGTCTTGAAGGCGAGATTCGCGAAACCTTGTTTGTCGCCGGTTTAAGAGGCATTAACGGCGATTTGACAGCCGCAGGCAGTCTGGAAAAAATGAGCAAAGCCGTAGAAGATTTAATAATCGGCGAGTTTCAAAAACTGGTAACCGAAGGAATCCCGGAAGAGGAAATTGACGCCGCTCTTCTCGCGCTTGAATTTTCACAGAGGGAAATCCGCCGCTCAGGAGGGCCGTTCTCTCTTGTCTGGATGCGCCGCTCTTTGCGGGGATGGCTGCACGGCTGTAAACCGTGGGAAAGTCTTTTAATTGAAGGCGCTTTAAACAAAATAAAAGAAAATATCGCGAAAGATAAAAGATACTTTGAAAGTCTTATAAAGAAATATTTTCTTGATAACCCTCATCGCGCTCTTGTTATTCTTGAACCTAAAGATGATTTTTTGCAAAAACAGGAGGATTGTCTTGTTAAAAAACTTGCAGAGAAAGATAAAAATTTTACCGGGGCGGAACGTCAGGAAATATTTGAAAAGTCCCTTTCTTTAGAAAAAATCCAGAGTGAAGCCGACACTCCGCAGGCGCTTGCGTCAATACCGCATCTTTCACGTAACGATCTTTGCGCGGATTATGAAAAGATCTGCCGCCGTGAAGAAAATTTAAACGGAGTTCCCGCTCTTTGCCATGAACTTTATACCAACGGAATTACATATATCGATCTGTCATTTCCTGTCGATATTTTACCGGTTGATGATTATCCCTGGCTTCAGTTGTTCGCAAGATCGGTCGTTTCAGTAGGGCTTCCCGGTATGGATTACGGCGAAGTGTCGAGTTTAATGGCGCGTACGGTCGGCGGTTTCATTACGCAGTTACATACAGGATCGGCGGTTAAAGGAACTCCCGCTTATTTAAAAACCGCGTCCGGCAGTTTTGATCTTACAGGAAGAGATTGGATTTTCTTCAGATTAAAATGCCTTGACGAAAAAATCGTGTCTTCTCTTGATCTGGCTCTTCGTTTGATCAATGAAGCTGATTTCTCAGACACCAGGCGTATAAACGATCTTGTTTTGGAAATGAAAAACGAAATAAATTCCAGCCTTGCTCCGATGGGACACATTTATTCATCCGGCAGAGCAGGCCGTATAAGATCACGTTCTAAATATGTAGAAGAAAAGTGGTCCGGTCTATCGCAGATTGAATTTGTTTATCGTCTGACAAAAACTGATACAGGTGAAATAATTAATAAATTAAAATACATTCGTGAAAAAATAAAAAGCGCCGGATTAATTGTAAATATAACAGGCGGCGCTCAGGGGCTTGGAACCGCGGGCGAGGAAATTACAAAAAGATTTAACAGTTTTGGACCGCCCTTGCCTCGGCTTGCCGCAGAATCAGTTGAAGACGCGTCTAAAGCGGAAGTTTTTGCTTCAAAATCGCTGCAAGTTGGTTTCGCTGCGTTATCGCTTAAAGCCGCGCCATTTGATTCTGTAGAACAAATCGCGGAAATGGTTTTAACGCACCAGTTAAGCACAGGCGCGTTATGGGAAGATATTCGCATGAAGGGAGGCGCTTACGGCGCTTTTATAAACACAGACAGTCTGGAAAACTGCGTATCTTTCGCCACCTACCGCGATCCGAATCCGCTGCGTTCGTTAGACGTTATTTCTTCGATACTTAAAAACAGCCAGAACGAGGAAGGAATTAAATACTGCGGAAACGGCGACGAAGATTATCTTGTTAAAAGCATAATCGGCTGTTACGCGAAAGAGGTTCGTCCCCGTACTAGCGCCGAAAACGGTCTTATAGATTTTTTCCGCTTCCTTTACGGCGTAGAAGACATTTATCGCAAGAACAAGATGGAAAGATTAATCTCCGTTTCTACCGAAGATATAAAAGCGGCTTTCGCTTCTCTTGGTTCAAGAGCCGCGTCAAGCCCGGTTGTTATTGCAGGAATCAAGACAGCGGAAGAAGCGGCTAAATCTCTTGGCGTCGGTGTTCAAATGCTGCCGGTGTAAAATTACTGCGACTGTTTCTTTAAAGATTCTTTAAATAACTGATCCGCGTCTATCTTCTGGTCAACGCCGAACAACGGTTTTATACCGTCATTATTCACGCTTCTAAAAAGCGGTCCCGGCCTGCCGTCACTGTATGCCCAGCTATTTTCATTGTTGATTATATAATCTAAAAGCGTGACTGCCGACAGAGAGAAGAATACTAAAGCTGTGTTGATGCGTTTTTCCGGCGGCAGCATCATATCAAGCCGTTTTGATATCGGATTGGGAACCTGGAAATTGTAATGCTCCCAGGGATTGTTAATGCCTCTGCATACTGCTTTCGCGGCGGCTCCTCCAGCGCGCGTTCCCTGTTCGATACCTAGCGCGACCGCTGTTAAAACTTTACGAAGTTTTCTTGCGTCGCTGTAAATCGGAACAATGTCGCTTTTTGGAAACGGAGGAGGTCCTATGGAATCAAATTTATAGTAAGGAAGGAAATAAAGCCTTTTTATCCAATGAAGTTCATTTAAAGTTTTTTTTGCGTAAGGCGACGATCTTGAATCTCCTGAATTTTCAAGCATACGGCAGTATTCACTCAGACGGGGAAGATAATCTCTGGAAAAACTGTCTTCTATGAAACTGCGCCAGTTGTTAAGCGTTTCTCCGATTTCATCGCCGACTTTTGACGCAACGCCGTCGGGACCCGTGATCATTCCAAAGTTCACATAACGCAAACCTATAAAAAGATCGTCCAGAATGTTTAATAGTACAGAGATATACTGAAGCGGATCATTAGGAGAGATTAATTCATATCCGTGCCTCATACTGTATACATTCGCAAAATAAGGATAAAAATCCGGGCGTTCTTCCAGTCTATCCCATCCGGCTTTTGGAAACAGAGCTTCCATGGCGGCGCGTCCCTGTTCCATCGCTTTGCGTTCGGATTTTTCCGCTTCTTCTTTTGCTTTTCGCGCGATAACTTTGGGATCATTCGGATCTTCTTCCGGCTCTAATTCTTCATCATCCTCTTCTTCTTCGGTTTCCGCGTCATCACTTTCGGCTTTTTCACCGCTTGCTTCGTCATCTTCCGCGTTTTTTTGCAGAGAATCTACATCAATGCTTTCGATCAACTGCGGGCTTAAATCTGCGGCGTTTAACTGTTCTGTTTCCGAAATATTCAAGAAAGCGATAAAACGCCTGCGTCTTTCAATAAAAAAGCGGTCGTACACTATATAGCGGTCGGAAATTAATTTCATTAAAAGAGGATAAAGCCCGAATCGTACATTTTTACGGATATCAACAAGCGAAGCTATAATATTGCGGATAACATCCTGATATTTGCCCTGGGCTTCCATCGGACTTTCTATATACAGAATTTTATATATCAGTTTAAATGCGGATTTAATATTTTCTGTTGACAGATCGTCAAGTACAAACAGCGGTTTATATATTCCCCTTAAAACATCGGAAAAATCCGTAACTTTTATCGAACGCGGATGCGCCTGTAATTCGGAAATATTTTTAGAAAGCGTTTCAATATCCCATCCGCGGATAGTGTTAATTAACTTGTAAACAAAAAGCGAAGCTCTTTTTAATTGGTTATTTCGTTTAATATTATTTTTAGGGAAGAGGCTTCTTGCCGCGTTCACAAGCCTTTCAATTTTTCCGTAATATTCATTCATGCGCACTAATACAAATCTGGAATTAACATAATCTATAGGTTCCTTAAAAAAAGAAAAAATGGATGTAAGAACCTGTAAAGAACTTTTTATTTCAAATATAACTTGTCCCGCGTATTGATCGATTTTTACTCTTTCAGAATAGTTCAGCTTTGCCGGAACCGTAGGATCGTCTCCGGGATAGGGTCCGGATTTTTTCTGTTTGGAGGATTTTCCGCCCGGTTCCTCGTCAGGCGCAAGATCGATCCTTCTGCGTTTGCTTTTGCCGGCTGGAGCATCATTTTTTTTCTTATCCCCTTCAGCGGCGCGTTCCGTGCCTACTTCGCCGCCAAGGAGCTGAGCCATGCGCTTTGCTTCGTTTTCGTCTTTTACGCCAAGCCTGTTCCTGACACCGCTTAGTTCGCCAGGCGCGTAAATCGCGTTATTTTTCTTTGCCATATTCACACCCGTAAATAAAGTATTTCTCCCAATCCAAAAAGATTTTTAATTTGAATTTTCTCTCCGTCAGAATTAACAAGCGCTCCGTTATAATAACCTAACGGAGTGTTAAAATCTACATTTGTAAATATTAATTTCGCGCCGCTCTTGTTCGGTTCTTTGGGAGTAAACGTTAAATCCACCATCCCTTCAACATCCTGAATAATCCAGTCATTATCCTTGCCGTTAGGCATTGTTATAAGCACCGGAGGAAGCGGTGTTAATTTCCCGTTTACCCACAGCGCGTTTTCATTATTCTTGTTCGTTTCCCTGGCTTGATTTTCGGCAATATGAAAACCAAAACGCCTGTTTTCCTCATCAAAACCCGCCGCGCTGCAGATTGTCGTGTTCATTCTGTAAGGGAAAAATCCCTTGCAGTCTACAAAAACACCCAAACTGTTTTCGTGCTTTAGATGTATGTGATTTCCGTTAAAAACAATGTCTCCGTTAACCGGCGCAAGAGCTTTATAGTTATACATAACTTTCCGCCCCGGCAGACTAAGCGAAGTTGCCATCGGCATAACATCCTGATTACTGATTTTATAAGAAAAATGAACGGTTAAAGACGGTTGTTTTCGTTTTGCTTCTATATTTATATCGAGTTTAACCGTATCGGCATCCAGCCAGTTGTGAATTCGGAAGAAAAACTGCGAAGAGCGGTCATCAACCGATGAATTCGCCAGACTGACCGGAAGCCGCCAGCCGGTTCCCGGTTTTATTTTTCTAAAAAGGAATTTTTGTTCATTTTTTTTATCATAAAGCAGAACTTGCGCCATTCTGTAGAGTTTTACATTGCAAAAAATAGCGTCCAGTAAAAAATTTTCGTTATTTGCGCTGAAACACTGCCATTCTTTAATCCGCCAGTCCTTCGCCCAGCGCGGCAGGGGAAATCTGTAAGGCTTTTTGATTTCCTGCAAATCCACCTTCTCAAAAGCCCTATTCCATGTTCCAATAACAGGATTTCCATCTTCGACAGGGGAGGCTCTTGGAGATAGTATTTCCCTAGTGTACATCCTACTGTAAAGTCTATCATACTTTACATCTATATGCAAAATGGGCGTTTTTAGATAAAATGCCGTTAAAGGCGGGAATGTTATGAATTGCGACCCTTCAAACCCGAAAGGATCAGGAATTGTTGATGTCTGGCAGGAAAATGCCGTTTTGCGATTTGGCGCTATAGATCGATCTGACAAGCTCACCCTGGATGTTGTTTTTCAATTCTTTCAAGAAGCGGCGATCAGCCACGCCGAGAATTTGGGGGTTGGACGCGAGGATATGGCAAAAGCCGGCCAAGGCTGGATACTTTCGCGCATCACAGTGTTTATGAAAAAGCGCCCTAAATACGGCGAGACTGTTACAATCCGCAGTTGGCCTCAAGGCTGGGAAAAACTTTTTGCCATTCGTAATTATGAAATTAAAGATAAAGATAACGTTCCTGTTGTTTCAGCGCGAAGCGCATGGATAATTGTAGATATTGAAAAGAGACGACCTTTAAGACCTCAAGCCATAATGGATAATATGCCGCAAAATAAAGAGCTTATATCTCTTACGCCTGAAGAAAACGGCGCTGTCGCTGTCACTCAAAGAGATAACCTTGTTAAAATTACGGAAAGAAAAGCTTTGTACAGCGATCTCGATTATAACGGCCATGTAAATAACGCAAGATATGTCCAATGGATCGAAGACGCGCTGGGCATACAATATCTTGAAAAAGCCGAGAAGATGCGGCTGGACATTAATTACTTAAATGAAATCCTCGAAAACGAAGACATCGAAATTTTTTCAGCCAAAATTGACGACGAAAGCGCTTCCCAAAAACCGGAGCCCGGACAGTCTGAGTTACCCGTCACATTCGCCTTTGAAGGCAGAAAAAAAGAAAACTCCCAAGCCGCATTCAGAGCCGAGTTGAAACTGTGGAGTTGATTTTTCTATGACCTTTTAAGACCTTTTAAATTAACGATAAAAATCACTTGTACGGTGTCAGTCACCTATGAAAAAAACACAAAAAATAACAAAAACAGCCAAAAAGTGTCAGTCACCGGTGAAAAATTTGAATTTCTGCCAAAAATAGACGATAATTATTATAAATGGCAGATTCAAACATAACCGGTTATGTTGAGACGCTTCAACAGGTGCTGGAAGCCAGAAAGGACTGGCTTGAAAGGACAGAATTAGCAAGACTCAAAGACGAACTCAGGATGTATCAAGTTTCGTTTGCTTCTTTGTACAACATATATCTCAAGAAAAAATTAATTGATGAAGACCCATATAAACAAGATAATAAAATTACCGAATTAACGGTACCCGACAGCAGTATTTTTCAGGAAAATAAGAAAATTGAACAGCTCTCCATCCGTCTGTCAAATTTTGACAGCCAGCTCGACTTTTTAGTCAATTTTTACCAGTTGGGCGTGGATTTTCTCAATCTTGACCGTATAAAACGAATAGTAGGTCTTGTCCGCTACATCGACTGGTGCAGTCTGGTCCCGGATTCACAATCTTTTATGACCAAATTTGTGGCGGAGATGACTATAAACGCCAAAGTCGGCGTAGATCAGCTTACCCTCAGCATAATCGGCGAAAGCATGTCCAAGTTATCAAAAACAACTGCCTCCTGCATGGGCATTTTGAAGGATCTTAACACTTATTACAGGGAAATGTACAAGTTCAATGTGCGGCAGAATATCACTAAGGAGATGTCGGCAGGCGAAGCGACGCTGGAAAATATCAAGAAAAAAATGAACGCCGCAATGCCGGGATCGCCTTTCTACAAGGAATTGATGGAGGAGATACTCAAAGAAGACTATTCTCCAAGCGGCGTTGATCTTAGGGACTCAATTTTAAATTCTTTGAAAGTTTCGGATACTGTAAAAAAGACAGCTAAGCAGGAAGTGAATTACAAGCAGATACTTCTTGACGGCATAGTTGTCATTGGCGGCGCCTCGAGTACTTTAACCGAGATTCAATCGAAATTACAGGAAAATCAAACTGTAATGGAAAGTCATAAAAAAGGGTTTTTGGAAGCTATCAAAGTGCTTATCAGGCAAATTACTAATGCCGAACCTCCCGAAGTAATTTACGCTGTTGAAAGTATGGACGCAACCAAAGGTGTTCCAGTAAAAGAAAAGGTGAATTTCCATTCATTGATGGATGAACTTGATAAAAAGAACAAAATTTTAATCAGTTTTAACCGCGGACCGGCGTATAACAAACTTTCCGCAATGTCGGAAGAGCAAATTATCGGTTATTTAGAGAAAAATATCAGAGAAGTAACAAATTACCATAGAATTTTAACCGCTCTTGATGAATTTTTTAAGGCAAATGTCGTGCAAGAAGACAGAGGTAAAATTAAAGGTATAAAACCGGAATTATCGGCTTTAAAGAACACATATGTAAAAGCCAACCAGCTCAGGTACGATTACAGCGCGCAGAAAGAAGAAGCAGAACAGATGAAGCGCCTTGGAATTAACGTTGACTCGGCGGCTCCCCCTGTTCCCCCGGCAGGCGCTCCTCCTGCTCCTCCGGCTCCCGGTAATTAATATTAAAAAATACCGGTTTTTCTGTTATACTTTAATGCCGATATATAGAACAAACAGGTAATTAAATTGTCAACATTTATAAAACCGCTTGTGGCTTTAGTAATAACAATCCTCATTTTTGCCGGATTTAATTATCTGACGGATATTGAAGTGTTGGATTTTATCCAGGCGCGGTTTTACAATCCGTCGGTCGTTAATTCATATTTAAAAGAAAATTCAACGGATTCTGAAATTGCCGGAAATCATATAAACGATCTTTATTCAAAATTTGAATCGACATTGACTGAGCCCGCGATTCGCAGCAGTTTTCTTTACAATCAAAGTTCTGATGATATTTACGAGCGTTCCAGAATTTACGGGATATTGATGGAATCAACCGCCGGGCTTCAGTCTGTGCAGTTTGTTGACAATAACGGAATAAGGCTTCATTACTCGACTTCCGCACGCGACATCATGAGCCAAAACCAATCTTCGACCGCGTACCGCAATTACAACGAAGACCAGCAGTCTTTAACATATGAAATTGTAAGCGTTCTGGACGGCGGAGAGCCGAAATTTATCATGGACGAACGCGGTGACAGAATTATTTTTTCGTTCCCGTTTTATGATTCCATGGATGTTAATCGCGGTACAGCGCTTTTTACAATATCAATAAACGCGCTGGCTCAAAGATTGATAGCGGAAGGACGGCTTAAAGTCAGTGATAATATTTCCGTTATAGGGGAGCCTGCCGGAATTCTTTTAGGGTGCCCGGAAACATCAAGAACTGTAATTTTAAACAGAGTATCGGAAACATGGAGCGAAGGCGCGCAGGGTTACATAACGCTTGACGCTGAAGATTCGGGGATTGGATTTTCTCTTATTTCGAATAAAACATCTCAGGGGATATTTTTCGGGCGGCTTGTAAATAGTTATCTGTTTTCAATATCTGAGCCTATGAAGCTTGTTCTGTATGTTTCAGCATTCCTCACTTTCTTTCTAGCGCTGTTCTTCCTTTTAAATATTAAACCCAGTCCTGTGGCTGTTGTGCGAAACCGCGTCAGACGTTTAAGAGATAATCTTTTTGAACAGTTGTTTGTTAATAAATCCGGTCAGGAAAGATTAAAATGGATACTGGAACTTGAACAGCGGCGCGATGAAATTCGTACGCAATTAAAACGCGGTATCAAAGTAAATAAACGTTCTGAAGCGCATATAGACAGCATCATCGATAAATCGTGGGATGAACTACTTGCGATCCTTAAAGTTGACAGCGGAGTCTTGTCTGTTGTTCAGCCGTCCGCAAGAGCGGCGCCTGCCGGAAAAACAGGCGCTTCAGAAGAAGCGGAAATTGAAGAACTGCTTGAAGAGATAGAAGATTTGGAAGAAGAGGCTTCTTTAGACGATGTTTCATCTGACGCGGAGCTTGAAGAAATAGAAGAAATCGCAGAAGCCGAAGAGTTAGACGAAGCGGAAGAACTTGATGAAATCGCGGAAGCCGAAGAACTGGATGAATTAGACGAGTTAATAGAAGAGCCTGAAGAAATTAATATAATTGACGCCGCGTTACGCGAAGCGATAGAGCCGTCTAAACCGGAACCGAGAGGACTTTTATGGCTTGCTGGCAAATTTGCAGAGAACCAGAGAGGTCTTTTTTGGCAGGCAAATAAAATCGCGAGCGGCGAGACGGCGCCTTCCCATAAAAGTTTGTATTGGGCGGCTAATAAAAAAGCGAAAGAATTGGCAAAAGCGGGCAAGCTCGGCAAGGGTCTTCTCGCTCTTGCAAGCGAAGTTGTTGAATCCGATGTTGAAGACATTATCGAAGATGTAGATATAGTATCCCCGTTCTCCTCAATGTTCTCGTCTCTGAAAGATGATTCGAAATAATTTAATTTAACGCATTAACGCCCGCGGGTTAACCGTAGCTCCGTTTTTGTAAACTGTAAAGTGCAGATGGGCTCCGGTGCTTTGACCTGTGTTGCCCACATCGCCGATGCGTTCACCCTGCGAAACATAAACGCCTGTTCTTGTGCGGATTACGCTCAGGTGTCCGTAAAGGGTGCGGTAACCGGAGTGGTGGTTGACTATTATATAATTTCCGAAAATATTATCGTATCCTACAGCGCTGACACGGCCTGCCATCGCCGCTCTGACCGGTGTTCCGGTACTTCCGCGAATATCTATGCCGGAGTGGAAATGGCGGCGGTTTCTGTTAAACGGGTCTCTCCTCCATCCATAGAATGAAGTTATTGCGCCGTTAACAGGCCAAATGAACAAATCGCCGTTTATTTCCTGCAGCATTGTCCAGTCGAGCTTGGCTCCGGGGATAAAAAGGTCTGTTCCCTGGACTATTTTGTCGGAAAAAAGTTCGTTTGCTACATGGATGGCGGTGCTGTCCGCCTTGTATTTTTCCGAAACCGAGCTGATGGTATCGCCGTTTTTTACAGTGTGGAGAATTCCGTCTTGATTTGGGATTTTTAACACTTTTCCAATCTGCAAAAGCCTTGTGTTTGTAATTTTATTAGTAGATATAATCGTATCTTGATTTAAACCGAAATCGATCGCTAAACTGCTGATATTTTCACCGCTTTTTACTATATGGGAGTTATATAAAAGGATATTTGGCTTCAAAAACGGCTCAGCGGCTTCCATTTCCTCTATTACAGCGGATTCAAGGGAAATTTGCGTCATATTTTCGGGATCTTCTTCCAAAATGGCTTCCTCGGAGGAAGAAAGGTATCCGCCGCCGATGCCGTGTTCTACAGCACGGCGGGTTCCTTGAGGGAAATATTGCGACGGATTAACGATAATCACAAAGCAAAGAGCCGCAGCCAGCCTGAAGACAGTAACGTTTGTTAATCTGATTTTAAGAAGTGATCCCATAAGTTTATTTTAGTGAATTTAACTCCGTTAGGCAATAATGCATGCAAGCTTGTTTCAGGCAAGCATGTTACAGGTCGGCTTCTTCCGCTTCAGATTCTAGAATCCTCAGCAAATCGCGTATTTCCGCGGCTTGTTCGTATTCCTCTTCGGCGACAGCCTGTTCCAGTTGTTCTTTCAGATGCCTGTATTTATTATCGGAATCTTCTTCAAGGTCATTTATAAAGAATGTGAGCGGAACGCCGGTTTGTTCGATTATGGATGAAGTCGTATAAATAGGGCATTTTTTCCGGGCTGCGATTGCAAGCGCGTCCGAAGGCCTGCTGTCCATGATTAAGGGTTTTTCTTTTGTATACTCTCCGCCTGTAATTACAAGACGCGCATGGAAAACATCGTCTTTTAACTCGTATACTTCGATTTTTTTTATTGACAAATTTACATGGGAGAGCATATTTAGAAAAAGATCGTGAGTGTGAGGTCTGGAAAGGGTCATCCCTTCTTTGCCGATCAGGATGGACTGCATTTCCAGAGCGCCTATAAAAATCGGTACCGCGATCTCCATATCTTTTGGTTTAAGCAATACGGCGTTCCCGTGGCTTGTTTTGAGAATCGACCATATTTCGCTTAAATGCATTTCTTTCATTTTTTCCTAACTAATTAATTTTAGAAAACCGTTCAGCAGCGCGCGGGCGTGTTCGTTTATGGAACAACCTGAAAATTCATGAGAACCAAAAATATCCATTGCTTCTTTTAAGAAAGTTTGTCCTCTTGCTTCTGTTTCAGGAAATACGCCCGATTCGTTAAGGGCTTCCAGCAGATCTTCTACTTCCGGGGCTCTGGTTCCTTCTCTTTTTGCTATATGAAATGAATAAAAAATCTTTTCTTTTTTGTCAGGGTATTTTTCAAGATATAAAAGAATCGGAAGCCCTTTTTTTCCTTCCACAATGTCGTCGCCGCGTTTTTTTCCGGGAATACCCGTTGTCAGGTTTTTTAGATCATCAAGGATTTGAAAACCGATTCCCATTTTTTCCGCCGCTTCACCGAGCAGTTTTACCGATTCCTGCGCGGCGCCTGCGATATGCGCTCCGAGTTCGGCGGCTAGTTTCGCAAGGCTTCCTGTTTTCATTGATGTCATTAAATAATATTCGTCTATACATGGAATTATCGAAATGTCGCGGTGCCAGTTAATATCCATTGCCTGTCCCATATGAAGAGCGCGCATACATTTCATCCAAAGTTTATAAATAAATTCTTTATTTTCTATATTGCTAGATTCCAGACAGCATGATGACAAAAAATAGAAAAAAGAACCTGAGTTTATCGCGGTATCGATACCGTAGGTTTTGTGAATCGCGGGTTTGCCTCTGCGCTCGTCGGAATCGTCTTCGATATCATCATGAATTAAACTTGCGTTATGTGAGAATTCAATCAGAGGTGTGAGAGGAATGGCGGAATCTCCGCCGCCGAATGTTTCACAGACAAGCGTCATCAATAAAGGACGCCAGCGTTTTCCGCCGCGTGAAAGTATGTCGCTGAGAGGTTCTGTTAACGCCTTTCTTGATACATCGCTTATTTTTGCTCCAATGCCGGGAAAGACATTCTCAGCCCAGATTGAATCGGAATTTTCCCCAGAGCTTTGTTCATTCGGGCTCGCCGGAAGTTCCGGCAGCCAGCGTTTTAACTCGGCTTCGATTTTTGATATTCGTTGTGTATACTCTTGATACATAAGATATTATAATCAAATAAATGGCGGATTACAAGAAACCTGATTACTGGCAGCAGAAGGCGCGTAAGGAAGGTTACCCGGCGCGTTCTGTTTACAAGTTGATGGAAATTGTCAAAAAGTTTAATATTTTTAAACCGGCGGCAGGAAAATCGGCATCTGCGAAGCTTCGTATACTCGACCTTGGTGCCGCTCCGGGAAGCTGGAGTCTTTATGTGCTTAGAAATTACAAAAACGCATTTCTTTCCGCCGCCGATCTTTCCCCGCTTTCACGCGAGTTTGACAACGGTTTTTTTGACGGTGATAATTTTTTCTTTGTTCAGGGTGATTTTACCGCGGATGAAAACCGCGAAGCGCTTTTAGCAAAGGGTCCATATTCCGTGATAATCAGCGACGCCGCTCCAAGCACTACCGGCAACCATATGATAGATTCAACCCGCTCTTTCGAACTTGCCGAAACAGTTATCGCCTACGCAGAAAGTTCTCTGGCTCCCGGCGGCAATCTGGCGGTAAAAGTTTTTCAAGGCAGCGGTATCGATACCCTCTTAAAAAAAATGAAAAAAAATTTTACAACCGCCAAAAGTTTTAAACCTGAAGCATGCAGAGGCGAGTCTGTGGAGACTTATTTTATCGGGCTTGGGAAATTGTCACAGCCTAATCTGTAAAATTACTCCACCTTAAATTTGGATATATCTTTGCTTAACGCAGAAATATTTTCTTTGTTTTCCTTGGTAATATCCTGAACTCTTCCAAACGCGCTGGAAATTGCGTCCGCGCTTTTTGTCATATTGTCCATATCCCCGGCAACATCGGCTGTTATCTGCTTAAGCGAAGCGCTTTGTTTTAAAACTTCTCTGCTTTCTGTCGTCATTTCGGACGATGCGCTTTGTACCTGACCTGTCACGGTATTAAGCTGCGTTACAGCGGATAATATCTGCCGGCTGCCTTCGCCTTGTTCTTCCATCGCGTTGCGAATCTGGCTTTCCTGATTTGATACAGTCTG
>WQSF01000020.1 GCA_009788065.1 Treponema sp. | reverse complement strand
CTTATTAGCAAGTGAGGAAATATGACGAGTATAAGAGACATATTAGCTCACAACATGAAGGAAAATCGTAAAAAATGCGGTNTTTCACAGGCAAAATTAGCAGAAAAAGCCAATGTAACAACCCAATATATCGCCATGATCGAGGTTTCACGCAAATTTCCAACGCCGGAAATGCTTGAACGCCTCGCAAAAGCACTGGAAATAGAGACTTATCAATTTTTTAGCGTAAAAGCTATTCCCGAAGATGCCATGGAACAGTTGCGCATGTCCATTGTCAAAGACATCGACAAGGTAGTCGCCGATGCGGTTAAAAAGGCGATTGCGGAAAACTGCGTGAAAAGCGGGAAACACTTGACATCTTAGTCCACTATGGACTAAGATGTCAATATGAAAGATAATGAATCCTATGTTGAAGAACCTCAGGCAGCTTATGCTGCAAAGACTGTCTCGATCCACGAAGCCAAGACTAATTTTTCTAAGTTGGTAAAAAGAGCGGAAGCTGGGGAGACAATTTATATCGGCGCTTACGGCAAGCCGACTGTAGCGATGATTTCCAGTGAAGCTGTACCAAAAAAAAGACCCGTAAATGAAGCATTTGGATGCATGAAAGGACATTGCGAACTACCTGATAATCCCGTTTCTTGGACGGATGAGGAAATATATCAGATGTTTTACGCAAGTTTTATGACTTGGGAGGAATTTGTTAACTCATGACGCGTTTCTTGTTAGATACCAATGCGCTTATATGGTTATTTGAAGGTTCACCTAGAATGAAACCGGTTTTACCGCTTTTTTCCATGAAAAATTCAAAAGTATATATCAGCGCGGCTTCATGGTGGGAAATAGCGATTAAGGAACGTAAAGAAGGTTTTTCATTTACCGGTTTAGAACTGGAATCATTCGTAAATATGTATGATTTTCACGAGTTGCCCGTTACAAGAGAGCAGTTTAGAGCTTATAAAGAACTTCCCAAAATACACAACGACCCCTTCGACCACATGCTCCTTGCCCAAGCTATAACCTGTCCCATGCGTCTTATCACAGGCGATAAAATCCTTGCCGAGTATTCTTCGCTGGTTATGGTCATTTAGCTCCTCTCTTTCCCCCTACGCATCCTCTATGTGAAAAAAATCGTAAAAAAAATTAAAATTTTTCTTGACATATTGTACTAGTACACTTAGAATTGTACTAGATGAATAGTACAAAGGTTAGGACGAAGGACGCCAAGCTACAAACCCACGAGGAGGGCATCAACTTCACGCTGGACCCGATAAACGGGACGCCGATTTACAGGCAGATAATCCAGCAGATTGAGTATGCCATCCTGTCCGGGCGGATGAAATCCGGCGATAAACTGCCGACGATTCGTTCTTTGGCGGTTGATTTAAAGACCAACCCGAATACCATCGCCAGAGCTTACAACGAGCTGGAAATTCGCGGGATTTTAGAAACACAGGTAGGCAGCGGAACTTACATCTCCGATAAAAAACCTGTAATGGAAGACGACAGTCTTAACCGTAAAATCCGGGAAGTGATTGCCCGCTTCACGCATGAGTTACACGATCTGGGCGTTGAAAACAAGGAACTTGTCAAATTGATTGATTCGTATATCAAGGAGGAATTTAAATGAAATTGAAGAAAAAGACTGATTACACTCTCGCTTTAATCAGGCTTATCGCGCTTGTCGCAGTTGCGGCGATTATGTCTATGGTTTATCACATCCCGGAGAAACCGGCTTTGCATTTGGAAGACTTAAAGCAGATGTGGGCTGGTATCGCTATTTTTCTTTTAGTCGCGCTTTTGGTTTTTTCAATTCGCAAAGCCGATGAATGGGAACGCGCTATCGTTCTTCGTTTTGGAAAATTCCTCAGGGTGAAAGGTCCCGGGCTTTTTTTCCTGATTCCCATTGCGGACAGAATAAATCAAATTGTAGATATCCGAATCAGGGTTTCTGATTTTTCAACGCAGAAAACTTTAACAGGCGATTCTGTCACTGTAAATGTTGACGCTATTTGTTTCTGGCTTGTGTGGGATCCGCAGAAAGCTGTTCTTGAAGTTGAAAATTATATTGACGCTGTTGTACTTTCTTCCAAGACCGCTCTGCGTAACGCGATTTCCAACCACGATCTTTCAACATTTCTTGAACGCAGTGATATTATCGAAAAGCAGATACAGGAAGATGTTGATAAAAAAACAACACAGTGGGGAATAACAGTTCTTCATATCGAGATTACAGACATTCAAATTCCTGAGGCCTTGCAGGATTCGCTTTCGCGCGTCGCACAGGCGGAACGCGAGAAGAAGGGGCGTATTCTGCTTGCGGAAGCTGAAATTGAAATCGCGAAAAAACTTGAAGAAGCTTCTAAAATTTACAGGAGCAATGAACCTGCGATGAAGCTTAAAATTCTTTCGATATTGAATGAAGGATTAAAAGCGGGCAACTCAATGATGCTTGTTCCAAATACGATAACCGAAGAACTAAAGACGACGGATATTTTTGGTTTACAGGCTTTGAATGAAATAAAGAAAGGAGATAAATAAGGAAACTTCGTTTCCTTTTTCGATTTGACTGCGCTGCTAATGCGGCGCTTAATGGAGGTTAAAATGACAGTTGTAAAAGCGGAAAGTGTAGTTAAAGACTACGGTTTAAACGGACAGACAGTTCACGCCCTGCGCGGAGTGAATGTCGAATTCAAGAGCGGAGAATTTTCCGCCATCGCCGGTCCTTCGGGAAGCGGTAAATCAACATTTTTGCATCTTGTCGGCTGTCTTGATACTATTACTTCGGGGAACATTATAATCGGCGGTTCAAACACCGCGAATATGACGCGTAACGAGTTGGCTCTTTTGCGCAGGCAAAGTATTGGTTTTATTTTTCAGGCATACAATTTGATTCCTGTGCTTTCTGTAGAAGAAAATGTTTCATTTCCTTTAACTCTTATGGGCATTGATAAAAAAGAAATAAAGGAACGTACAGGCAAAGTCTTAAAAGACGTAGGTCTTGACGGTATGGCAAAGCGCCGTCCCAAGGAAATGTCAGGCGGACAGCAGCAAAGGGTCGCAATCGCCCGCGCTCTTGTAAAAAAACCTAAACTTATTCTTGCGGACGAACCTACGGCAAATCTTGATTCAAAAATAGGACAGGAAATTCTTGAACTAATGCTGGAATTGAACAAGTCCGAAGGGACGACGTTCATTTTTTCCACTCATGATCAGATGGTTATGGATTTTGCGCGCCGCCTTATCAATATCCGCGACGGGCAGATTGTTAACGATCACGTTAAGGAGTGAACATGAAATTAACAGGAATATGGGAATTAAAAAAGATGGCTTTACGCAATCTTGCCCGTCACAAGGTTAAGACCGTACTTACATCTTTAGCGATTATGGTTAGCGTCGCTGTTTACATTTTCCTTAATAGCTGGCTTGGCGGTATGCAGATTGAATCGCGCAGAAATATCGTCAATTTTGAGCAGGGCGCGGCAAAACTGCAGACAAATCTTTATTTTGAAAGAAAGGACGAGATGCCCAGCTATGAAAATTTTAAAGATTGGGAAATATACAAAGCTGCGCTCAATAACGAGGGTTATGTAAGCGCTCCGCGTTATACTTTTTCCGGCACTTTATTTTCAACATCAGGCTACGCGCCTGTATTGTTTTTCGGAATCGATCCTGCCTCGGAAAAAGAAGTTCTTAGGTACACCGAGTATGTTGATTTCGGCCGCTTCGTGCAGAACGGAAAATTTGAAATCGCGCTTGGAACAATAGCCGCGGAAAAATTAAAAGTCGGGATTCCAACTCGTCCATACCGTATGGAACTGGAAGAACTCATCTCGCAGGAAACGTCAAATTCCAATGACGCGGAATTTATACGGTCGCTTTATGACATGTCTCTTGTTACCAAAGATCCGTTCGGTATAAATATCGATTTAAAAGCCAGCGAAGGTAATGAAAGAATGATTTTAAAGAGGGATGCAAGCAAAGCGGATCTTGACCGTTACTGGGCTATACTGGACGCGTCAGGGAGAAACGATGTTCGCATTAACGCGGTTATCGATATAAGGGCGACTCCGGAAATTATCCGCGCCGACAAGTGGGACGGAGAGTTATGGCCTTCCCTGCGGACCGAAGATAAGGAAACAGTTTATTCCGCTTATGAATACGTTGATTTTATGAACGCGTATCTGTTAGTTGAAACTGACGAGGATCAGCTTAACAAAGTTTTAGATGCCATGATACGCGCCGGTTTTGCGGGAGCGGTTAATCACATCAATCAAGCTTTTGATGTAAAAGTCGCAGGAGTAATTAATTCACCGGCTCCGCTTCCAAACGGAAACACAGCTTTTATTCCGCTTGATGTTCTGCAGGATGAGGCAGGTATGATGCTTGAAGGAGCTGTCACAGAGCTTATTATCAGGGAAAAAGGCGTTCCCGATGACCGGCTTCCCGGAAAGAGCGAGAGCGGCTTTGTTATTGAAACCGCGCTTAAACGCGGACTTGCGTCGATGGGATTGAATATGCCGGGCGAGCTTGGCGTTCGTACATGGCAGGAATACATGGAAGATTATCTGAATTATGAAGCGATTCAAACCGGAATGCCGCAGATTCTGGCTTTCCTTTTACTCCTGCTCTCATTCCTTGGAATCTCAAATACGATTCTGCTTGCGATTCTTGAGCGCACAAAAGAAATCGGTATGATGAGAGCGATGGGGATGACGGACGGACAGATGATCATGACATATATGCTGGAAGCAGGTTTTCTTGGATTAATCGGATCGGTTTTAGGAATTATAGTCGGCTGTGTTATCAATTATCCGCTGGTTAAATACGGTATTGATTTTTCAGCGATGGGCGAGTTAATGCCCGACGGGATTGGTTTCCGTACCATGGCGATCTTCCGCAGTACGTGGAATCCAGGAGTAATCATCGGTTCAGGTGTTATCGCGACATTGCTGTCGTCGCTTGTGGCGATTTTACCGACGCGTCAGGCAGTGAAGAAACCGATAACAGAAAGCCTTAGGTTTGAATAATAGGGGGTTGTTAATGAATAATGTATATAAAACGGGCGGCACGGGAACGCTGATAAAAATCGCTTACCGTAACATTTGGCGTAACATGAGGCGCACTCTTTTTTGTTTTGCGGCAGTAGGAATAGCGGTTTTTTTTATCGTTGTTTATTCATCAATGATAGACGGAATGACCAAATGTATATTTGATACTGTAAAGATTTACGAGCTTGGGCATGTTAAGGTTGTGTCAAAGCAATATGAAAACGAAAGCGAGTATATGCCGGTACAATATCCTGTAGCCGACGGAAAGAGCTGGAATGAAATTGCTTCGGATATTTATCAAATCCCGGGAGTACGTGCCGTTCTTCCGAGGATAGCTACGATGGCGACATTGCAGGACAGCATTGTAAAACACGCAATGCTGTGGGGGCTGGATATTGAAAAAGAAACTCAGGCGAATCATTTAAACCTGACGGATCGCAATGACGGTATAATTGAAGGCCGCTGGCCGCGTCCGGGCGCGAATGAAATCGCGGTAGGACGTGTTTTCGCGCAGAAATCCGGGTTAACTGTAGGCGACAGATTGATGTTTAAAACAATATCCGCTCAATTTTCCGAAAAGTTTTTGCGTCCGCAGATTGTCGGCGTTTTCAATTTTGATTATATCAAGATTGACGAGCGTTACATCATAATGGATATTGAAAGGCTTCAGAGTCTGCTTGTACTTGGCGAAGGAACGCAGTCTCTTGTTATCTTCGCCGATGATGACAACATGGCTGGAGCTATTGCCGCGCGCGTTCAGAATCTTTTGGGAGGCGACAATATCGTTACAGAATGGAGAGATAACTACTGGGTCGCTGTTATGGATATGGTAGGTCCCATATACAATACAGTTTTTCTTGTTTTCCTGATTGTCGCAAGTTTTTTAATTATCAATACGGTTGTAATGATCATTCACGAACGCATCAAAGAAATCGGCATGATGGGATGTCTTGGAATGACCCGCGCGGAAATTGTTAAAGTGTTTTTCTTTGAATCGATTTTTATGGCGGCGTTCGGCGCGCTTGCCGGAGTTGTATTAGGAGGATCGATAGTCGCCGTTATGGCAGGCTCTCCGATCCGGTTTATGGAGCATTTCGGAAATACATTCGCCGATATGCCGATGAGTAACGCTATTTTCTTTGAATTTAAGCCGAGTGTATTGTTACGCGCGTGGCTTATGGGTGTTGTAGTAGCGTCAATCTTTACCTTGCTTCCGTCGCTTAAAAGCGCGTTTGTGGAACCGGTAGAAGCTCTTAGGAGGTAATTATGTACAGGAAATTATTTTTATCAGTTTTGTTAATAAGCATTGCAGTGTCGGCATTCTCTCAGGCGCCGACAGCGCAGCAGCTTCTTTCGCGCGTCGACAACAATGAAATCTACCAGACGATTGAATACGAAGGCGAAATTATCATAGAACACGGCAGCCGTCGTTATGTGAAAGTAATGAAAGCGTGGGGAAGGGGCAATACACACAGTTTTATCGAATTTACAAATCCCGAAGACAGGGGTACAAAGTATCTTAAAAGGGACGGAAGGCTCTTTGTTTATTCGCCCGACACTGAAGAGGTTATGCTTATCTCCGGCCATATGTTAAAAGAATCCATGATGGGTTCTGATATGTCATACGAAGATACATTGAACAACGAAACTCTAAGCAGCCGTTATGATCCTGTTCTTGCAGGTTCAGAGATTGTCAACGGAAGAGATTCATGGGCGCTGGAACTTACGGCAAGGAAAAGAACGGAAAGCTATCCAAAACGCAAATTATGGATAGATAAAGAAAACGGCGATCTGCTTGCTTACGAGCTGTACGCGCTGTCAGGCGTTAAACTTAAAGATTACTCTTTAAAAAGAGTGGAAACAATCGGCGGCAGACGTTTTCCTGTAGAAGGCGAAATGCGCGATCTTATGCGCAAAGATTCAAAGACAACATTCGTAATGCGCAATGTTGTTCTGGACAGGACAATACCGGATTCTGTATTTAGCCAGCGTAATTTGGAGAGGTGATCTTGAGAAAATATTTATTTGTAATTATTTTATCGTTATTTACACTCAACTGTCTTTACGCGCAATTAAGTATTTCCGGTGTACTGGATTCCACAGTCTCAATGAACATCGGTGCAGGGGATGCGCCGGTGTTTTCTATCGGACTTGAAGAATACGCTAACCTGCGCTTTCAAGCTAAATTGAGGGATAAGGCGACAATCTACGGCGCTGTCAATTTGCTTGCCGCCGTCGGTGATTACGCGGCAAATGCGGCATTAATGGCTTCTAAAGGAAATGACAATCCGCTGAGTTTTTCCGCATTTATCGCGGGTGATAATTACATAGCCGCGCTTGAACTTGAACGCCTTTACTTTCGTCTTCACGGCGAACGAACCGATTTTGACGGCGGTTTAATGCGCATACCTTTCGGCTTTGGACAGATATGGGCGCCTTCGGATTTTTTAAATCCAAGAAATCCGTTAAAACCTGACGCGCGTCTTCGCGGCGCGCTTGGCGCCGCCTTGTCATTTTATCCCATGGACGAAATGAAACTGCTTGTGTTTTATTCTGCGCCGCGCAATCCGTTTTCAAGCGAGGGCAAGGGTTCGTTTGTCGGGCTTTCATTCGACAAGCATTGGAATAAGGTAAGTATTCAATCACTATATTCATACGAAACGCCGAATGGGAATCAGGCGTTTAAATCTTCTTATGGTATTCATCGTATCGGTTTTTCATTGAAAGCGGATATCGAAATCGGATTATATGTTGATACGCTTTATACATACAACCACGAAGCGCGTACAGAATGGGACGGATTTAGTTTTTCAGCAGGCGCGGATTATTCATTCGTTGACGGCAAATTGATTGTGCTGGCGGAATATCTTTACAACGGCGCAACTTCGTCAACCGCGTACGGATACGGCGGAAATTTTTCCAACAACCATTACTTGTACACAGGTTTGACAGTTCGTTTTAATGATTTTACCAGCATGAACACAACTCTTATCTCCTGTTTTGACGACATCAGTTTCAGCGCGTTAATCAGCGTAAGCCGCGATCTGTTTCAAGGCGCGACATTGACTGTTTCAGCGCAAATTCCCTTTGACCGCGACCTGTTCCGCAAGGACGGAAACCGCGGCGAACTCGGTCCAATACCGCCTGACTCTCTTCAAGCGCTACTGCCCATAACCGGGGAACGCCTTGGAAGGTACTTCAACTTAACAGCAAGAATTAGATTTAAATTTTAATTAATCCGGCCATAAATTGCTCGCGGTTTCGAGATCGGATTTTCGCCAGAACTGGCTGCGCCCGATGCCGAGTCCGATCTCGCCGCGCATTTCCAGAGTGTCGGATTTGTATTTTTTTCCGTCCGCCGGACGAAAAGTAATTTTGCATTTATAATGATTCCCGTCTTCAGGGTTTATAATACTGCCGCCGCTCCATTCGCCGGGTTTGTTTCTTGTAAGAGAATAAATCCAGGGTGTTCCGTCCAGAGGCATTTGATTGACTTTTCCGGCAATGGGAAAACCGTTATAGCTTTCCTTGCATCTATCCGCTTTTAGTCCCCTGGGTTCATTTGCCGTTGATAAAATTTTTCCGAAAAGTTTACCGTCTTCCTGATAAACATGCCAGCCTGCCGTAATTCTGTTGTTTTTTTCGTCTATGCTAATCCAATAACCTTCTACAGGGTCGCTTTGAGCAAAACATAACGCGGTACAGACAATACAGATTAAAACGGCGATTACTTTCTTCATAAATTTTTCTCCTTATGTAAAAAACGCATACCGGTAATTGTACCCTGTACTTATCATGCCTGCAAGTGTATAATTGACTATATGAAAATTAACAAAAAAAGATTTGGCGTTCTGAGTAACGGCGAAAAAGTAAAACTTTGGACTTTAAGCGCTGGTGATTTAGAATTATCTCTTACGGATTACGGCGCTTCATGGACAAGTTTAATTGTTCCTTCGCGCAATGGAAGTAAAGACGACGTTCTTTTGGGTTATTCCAATCTTGACGGATATTTATATAACGAACCTTTTATCGGCGTTACAGTCGGACGTTTCGCGAACCGGATTAAAGACGCGTCTTTTTATATTCAGGGTAAAAAATACAATCTGCATGCCAATGACGGAAAAAATTCTCTCCATTCAGGACCTCGCGGTTTTGATAAACTCCTTTGGAAATCAGAAAGCTATGAGGAAGACGGAGGCGTCTATGTCCGTTTCGAGTTGAAAAGCCAGGACGGCGACTGCGGTTTTCCAGGAAATTTAAAAGCTGTAGTATGTTACGGGCTTACCAAGTCCAACGAGATAATCTGCGATTATTTCGCGAAGGTTGATCAATTATGCCCCGTAAATTTGACTAATCACGCGTATTTTAATTTAGCCGGAGAAGGGAAGGGCGATATTCTATCACACGAAGTTTTAATTAATTCCTCGGAATATGTACAGGTAGACGGATCATGTATTCCCACGGGCTGTCTTATTCCTGTTGATAAAACACATTTTGATTTTAGAGAGCGAAGAAAAATTACTAATGGCAGTTCGCTCTTTAAGCCGTTTAAAGGTTATGATCATTGTTTCGCCGTGGACGGAGAAACAGGAAAATTACGCCCGTGCGCGGAAGTTTATGAACCCGGTTCAGGACGTTTAATGAAAGTGAGTACGACACAGCCCGGCGTTCAGTTCTACACGGGAAACCATTTAAAATCGGTCAACGGCAAACAAGGCTCATGTTATGTGAAATATTCAGGATTCTGTCTTGAAACACAGCGCTTTCCAGATACGCCGAATCAAAAAAGTTTCCCGTCTTGCATTTTCGGACCTGACAAGGATTATCATGAAAGGTCTGTGTTTTCATTCAGCGTATAATTTCATGTTTGTTTTAATTTAATTCCGCCTTCTTGGACATTATTTCCCATCTTGTTTTCAATCTGTGAAGATTCGCGTCTACAGTGCCTTTTGCAATACCTAAAATTTCCGCTACTTGTTTGTTGGTTGCGTCTGTACGGATTGCCGAGATTCGCTTACGCATTTTTTCAAGACGTTCCCTGGCTTTTTCAAGACGGAATTTTAATCTTTCATGCTCTGATGTGTTTTCGCGCGTATGTATAAGCCTTTTTTCATAAACAATACATCTGTAATATTGACAATACGATCTTTCCTTCATTCTGAAAATCCGGTCGTCTTTCTCCTGGCGCATTTCCCTTATTTCATCCAGCAGCTTTATTAATTCTTTTGAACTCATTCCAATTAAGGGCGCGATTCTTTCCGCAAAATTATCTGAAACGCAGCAATAACATTTTATAATTAATGCCAGAATGCGCCTTGTGTTTTTTCTGCCGGATCTGTCTATTATCAGATTTGATATAATTTCCTGCGCGTTGTTATGCGTGTAAACAGGCGCTTCTTCGTAAACGTACATTTCAGGAATTTGAGCGCTCCAAGCCGAATATTCGGTAATGCTGTTTGTGGTTGCGCGTATTTGAAATTCTTTTGCGGAAAGAAGCATATATTTGCCTAAAAATGCTTCAAAAGACGCGCCCATTTCCTGGTAATTATCTATCGATTTCTTAAGACGCGGATAAAACCACGAAACAAAATCTTCATATAGATCGTTATTCCAATGGCTGATACATGTTTTTTCCTGATTATTTACAAGAAACGTATAAATCGCGCCTTCGAAATTTTCCCGTTCCATGTCTCCCGAACGATAAGAGTTATAAAATTGATTTAATGATTTCTTTTGCATGACTGACCTCTGTTTCCAGAATATCGGTCATATCCGCAGGCTTGTGAGAGATCGCGGGTAATACGCTGTTTAAAAGTGATGTTTATAATAATTAACAATTTTAAGTTAATAAATTAAAATATTTACAAATGATTCTAACATTTTTTGCTTTACAAATTGAATATCACCTTTCATTGTGAGACCGGCGGCGTTCTTGTGTCCTCCCCCTCCGAATGTAGCGGCGATTTTAGCGACGTTTATTTTATCTATCGATCTTAAACTCACAGTACAATTGTCGGCTAACTCCTGGCGGATAATTACAACCGCTTCCGCTCCGTGTATCGACATTAGAATTTGATTCAAGCTGTCAGAGTCTCTGCTTTCAAAGCCGTATGTTGTAAACTCTGAAAGCGTTTCATAGCTGATTAAAAGTTTTCCGCCGAAGTGCGCTTCGGTTCTTGAAAGAATATTTCCCATCAATATTTTAGAATTAAGGCTTTTTCCGCCGTTTATACTGTTAAATGTAATCTTCGGGCTTGCGCCGCACCGGATCATGACTGCCGCAGCCTCAAAAACATCAGCATTTTTTTCTGTTAGATGACGGAAAAATCCGGTATCTGTGCAAAGTCCGAAAAATAATAATTCGGCTTCTTTTTTAATTAATTGAAGACCTAACGCGGTAATCAGTTTATAAATAAGCAGTGTGCAGGAAGGCGAATCTGAATCGACAAAAACCGGGGCAAGCGCGGTTGAACGGGGATGAGTAACCGCGGCGTGATGATCGATAATAGCGCTTTGAAATGGTTTAAGAGAATCGTCAATTTCACCTGTTCTTTCTCTCCCCGAGCAATCGACGATAATCACTTTTGTATCTGAAATGTCCGCGTCTTTTGGAATAGGAACAAACTCTGTGGAATATTTTTTTATTTCAGTTTTTTTAAACGGACCCGCGGAACAGACTACCGCTTCTTTACCCATACGCAGAAGCGCGCTGCGCAGAGCTAACTGACTCCCCACGCAGTCACCGTCGGGCTCTTTATGACCCGCGATGATAAATTTTGAACAAGAATTTATAAAATCTAAAATTTCCTGAGGTACTGTAACAATGGACGCCATTAGTGTTTCAGTTTAAACGATTCCTTGTCGGTAAAGAACTTGCTTACATCGATACCCATGGGAATGCTTCCCCATGTCCAATGGCTTTTTGCCGGGTGTGTGTACAGCCTGACATGGCTGAATTTGCCATCGCTGTAAAATACAGACATGGTAGGCCAGTCTGAAGCGAGCGGCAATTTTACAAGTTCCGCGCATCCCGCCGCGTCTGTAAACCATTGGTTGGGAATGCCTATTGTGGCGACCGTGGCTGAACCGCAGCGGTACTGAACGATGTAACCCTCATGGGAAGGATATATTTTTTCTACCGATACATTGACGCAGTAGAATTCGGCGTCTCTATTATTATTAACCTGAGCAAAAACAGGCGCAGCCAACGCCAAGATTATTAATACAAAAATGAGTTTTTTCATTTATGACCTCCAGTATCATTAATTTTAACGCATGTTTACTGACAAATCAAGAGTTTTCCGAACCGCTCCCTTGCCGGCAATCATCCTGGCGAATAAACCTTCGATTTTTTCGCCTAAGCCAATTTCGTATAAATTTACGGCAAAATAGGCGGAATTTGACAAAATCGGCTCCAATTTATCATGGAACGTCCCGGTATTGCCAAGTTCTATACCGTTTATTTGGCTTTTTAAGGTTTCCAGATTTGGATCAGGGCTTAGTTCGAAAGGCTGACCCTCGTCGTTTATACCAATGAGATAACGAAGCCATCCTGCGATAACTAGGGGGATAAATTTCAAACCGGCGTAGTCTTTACCCGATTCCTTATAAGCTTTCAGGGTTTCACCGAAGCGGATAGGCACTTTAAGCGATGTATCCATAGCTATACGCTGAGGCGCATCGGGCATGAAGGGATTGGGCAGGCGCACTTTTATTACCTGATCAATAAAATCCTTAGGTTTGATGATTCCGGGGTCTGTCACCACAGGCAGCCCTTCGATGTAACCGACTCCTTCAATTAACTTGACTAAATCAGCGTCTTTCATTTCTTCGCTGATTCGGGTGTAGCCCAAAAGACAGCCGAAAACAGCGAGGCTGGTATGAAGCGGGTTTAAACAGGTACAGACTTTCATTTTTTCGACTCTGTCTACAGTTTCCTTGCTTGTGAACAAAACACCCGCTTTGTCCAGCGCAGGCCTTCCGTTGGGGAAAACATCTTCGATGATGAGATATTGAGTTTCTTCCGCGTTTACAAACGGCGCGACATAGGTGTTTTTTGACGTTACTGTTCCCTGCATATCTTCCAATCCGCAGGAAACGAGCATATCGCGCACGCTGTCGTCCGGGCGGGGAGTGATCTTGTCGATCATCGACCACGGGAAGGAAACTTTTCTTTTATTGCGGATATAATTTAAAAAACTTTTATCGCAAACGCCGTTTTCTGCCCAAGCGGCGGCGATTGCATCCATCGCGGCAAAAAGAATATCGCCGTTATGCGAACAGTTGTCCATACTGACCATTGCGATTGGGAAAGCGCCTTTTGTATATCGTTCATGTAAAAGACAGGCGATGCGCCCCAGATAACTTTTTGGCGAAGCTGGACCCGCTTTTAAATCTTCCGCCAGGTCGGGGAAGAGCGATCCGTCGCGTCCTTTTAAGCTATAGCCTTTTTCTGTAATTGTGAAACTCGCCATCTGCAAAGAAGGAGAGGCGAAAATTTCTTTAAGAACCGCAAGCTCCGTATCCATTCTCATCGCCGAAGCGACTGACGCTATTATGGATTTTTCTGTGGTTCCGTCCGATTTTAAAGTTACAAGAATTGTCAAATTATCGAACGCGGTAAAACTTTTATCGATTATTTCGCCGTCATAACCTTCGGCAACCACGATGCCCGTTGTTTCAAGCCCCTGCTCAAGAAGCTGCTGCATCATAGCCGCCGGAAAAGCGCGGAAAATATTCCCCGCTCCGAAATGCACCCACTTTGGAGATGCCTTTGTAGCGGCGATCATTTTATCACGGTCAAAGCGAGGCAGGGCGATGGCGGCTTTTTGCCAGAAAGATTTATCTTTAAGCGAAGCGTTTGTCAGTTTCATGATAGTTCCGCCTACTTAAAAACCTTACTTGCCGCATTAATGCTTGAAGAACGCATCGTAATTTTTTTGATGGGCATTCTGTCTTTAAGAAGCGCATGAAAAAGTTCGCAAAGGTTCTCGCAGGTAGAAACCTTTTTTGTGACTATTATGCGGTATTCAGGGTATGACCAGGCAAGAGGATTGTCAATTTTTTTGAGAGGTACGCAATTTTCAGGGTCGTTGTTAATTCCTTCTTTCTTGTATACGGCAAGAACCGCGTCAAGCAGCGGGTCTCCTTCCTGAAACAATGTCGCATGGTGGAAGTGGTCGACAACTTCCCATGCTTTTTTAAAACCTTCTTTACAGGCGTGCGCGTAACCTGTAACGGGGTCTACTTTGTCTTCCAGTTTAATTTCTAAAAGACCCGAATGTCCGTGAAGATGCTTTGCCTCTCTTGGCCAGTTCATAAACCGGTGGGCGTACTGGAAATCCAGTCTAACTATCGATGTATATAAATCATCCATAATATTCTCCTTTTCATATAGATTATCAAGAAAAGTTCTCGATAAGGAATTATAACATGAAAAATGAATTTACAAGGAAAAATAATCTTGTAAATATATTGTTTTAACATTAAGCATTTGTAGAAATTATATGATTTTCTCCATTTGACAAAAAATCGTTATATAGTGTATAATGTCTCACAAAGTAAAACCAGTCAAAAACAGAAGATAAATATTCTTTTGTTACGCTTTAAAGGAGTATGTATGGCGCAAAAAATGAACATGTTAAATAAAGTTGACAGTAAACAAGTCAGCAAATTCAATGATAAGAGTATTCAGCTTCATATCAGCACTAAAATGGAATTTAATATAAACATAGCCGGCACCGATTTTACAGATATTGAAGAAGCTATAGTTCACGCGTATAGATGCGGATTGGCGTCTATGTCCGATCAATCCAAAAAGGGTAAAGAAGGCGTCGGCGTTGTTGATCAGGATGAACTTTATAAAATATTAAAAGACGGCCATTCTATTGTACATAAGGCGGACTTTTTAAGAGAAATAGCTAAAGAGTGGTTTCCAATAGAAGCTCACAATGAAAAGAAAATAAAAACTGTTCATCTTGAATTGATTGAACTGGCTGACTATTTAGAAAAATAAGTTATAAAACTAACTTGTAACATTAATTCCTCGGATTTTAGCCGGTATTTTTAGCTAACCTTGACTTTATATCTTGTTAATTTTAATATGATTTAAGGGGAGGGGGAATGCTGACAAAGCTCCGGGCGATAACGAATATATTATTAAAACCTTTTTATGTATTCAAACGCCGCTTCCCGCTTCTTTCCTACATTATAAACAGACTTGTAACCATGACAATTATGCTCTTTCTCCTTGGGTTAGCGGTGTTTGGTTTAATGGCTCTTGCACCCGGGGATATTGTTGACCAAATTATGATGCAGCAGCTCTTCAGCGAAAATCAGGGCAGAGCAGGGCAGAATCTTCAGGCGATGAGCGCTGAGCAGCTTGCGCAGCGCAGAGCGGAACTTGGACTTGATCAGCCGTTTTATGCGCAATATTTCCGCTGGCTTAACCGTGTTGTTATTCATCATGATCTTGGCGTCAGTTTAATTTCCCGCGCTCCTGTTTCTTTTTTGATTTCAACAAGGATTATTAACTCTCTAATTTTAAATTTAATTTCGCTCGTTTTTATAACAATTTTTTCATTTGCGTTAGGTGTTTATTTTTCCACTAAAGCGGGAACCAGAGCGGATTATGCCGTGACATTTTTTGCTCTTGTGCTTCACGCGTTTCCGGGGCTTTTACTCCTTATTCTGCTTCAGCTCTTTGCGTCCGTATCGGGACTTTTTCCGGTTACGGCGTTTCCGCCGTTTCCGTTTTCTGAAGCTCCCGGAAAATTTGTATTCTCTTATATGCACCATATTTTTCTGCCGCTGTTATCCGCGTTTCTTGGCGGAATCGGCGGTTCTTTACGCATGATTCGCGCGACCATGCTTGACCAGCTTGGACAGCCTTACATCACAAGTCTTCGTTCGCGAGGTATCGCGGAATGGCGGATTTATTTCGCTCATGCGTTTAGAAATACTTTAAATCCGTATATCACGGGAAGCGCGAACCTGCTTGCCGGGCTTTTTTCTGGCTCTTTGATACTGGAAATTATTTTCGCCTATCCCGGTATCGGCAGGCTTATGTACGAAGCTGTAACCCAGCAGGATATTAATTTGGTTTTGGCGAATATAATGTTCATCTCCTTCCTTGTGCTTGTCGGCATGGCGTTAGCGGATATAATTCTCGCGCTTGTTGATCCAAGAATCCGGTACGGAAAAGAATAAGGCGGACGGAAGGCATGAAGAAGTTTTTTAACTATATTAAAACCCGCCCTGTTGCTTTAGTTTCTCTCGTCTGTCTTATCCTTCTGTATTTGATGATGATTTTCGCCGAGTTTTTCGCTCCTTATTCACCTAACACTTCGTTTGCTGATAAAAGCTACCATCCGCCGAACATCCGCTCTTACAAAGGCATTTTTCAGGCTCAGGAATTTCGCGTAACAAATTCAATTTCATGGACATACGCGCGCCTAAGAGATCATTATTCATCTTTAAAATTTTTCGGGAAGGGGGAGCCCTATATGCTTTGGGGTTTTATTCCCTCGGATCGGCATTTTTTTACCACAGGTCACGGCGAATATCCTGTTTTTCTGATGGGTGCGGACAATCTCGGAAGATGCCTCTTTTCGCGCATTGTTTACGGTTCGCGTGTTTCGCTCACCATAGGTTTTGTTGCAACATTTATATCGCTTATTCTCGCGGGGCTTGCGGGAGGATTGGCGGGTTTTTTCGGCGGTATCACAGACTGGTCGATCATGCGGGGCGCGGAATTTTTAATGTTGATTCCGTCTTTATATCTTATTTTGTTCCTTCGCTCTCTGCTTGCGTCTAACATGGACCCGGGGCAAACATACATGATGATTACGATAATACTTTCGCTTGTCGGCTGGCCGGGATCGGCGCGTACAATTCGAGGTATGGTTCACGCGATCAAGCGCGAAGAATTTGTTTTAAACGCGAAGCTGGAAATGATCCCTTCTGTAACTATTATTTTTAGACATATAATTCCGCAGATATCGAGTCTTTTAATTGTAAGCGTCGCTCTTAGCATTCCCGGTTTTATAATGACAGAAACTGTCCTTTCATATTTAGGGCTTGGAATAACCGATCCTGCGGTTAGCTGGGGCTCTCTTATTAAACGCGATCTTTCCACTTTGGCGAATCTTCGCGCCTTCCCGTGGCTGTTAAATCCTGTCTGGTTTTTATTAGGTGTAACGCTGGCGTTTAATTTTATCGGCGACGCGTTACGCGATTATTATGATCCGTACCATACAATGCAGGGCAGATTAAGGAAGAAGATTAAACCGCAGAGGACAAAGGGTGTACAGAGTATTAGTTCAAACTTTTCCTCCGTATCCTCCGTGAGTGAAAATTTATTATCTATACAAGATTTGAAAGTAGATTTTTCTGTATTACGCGGCAGAGAATTAATCAAAGTTCAGGCTGTAAGAGGCGTTTCATTAAATTTAAAAAGAGGCGAAACACTCGGCATTGTCGGAGAAAGCGGTTCCGGGAAAAGCGTAAGCACTCTGGCTGTTCCCGGGCTTTTGGCAAAGAACGCGAGTGTGAGCGGCTCCATCCTGTACGAAGGAAATGAATTGCTTGGACTTAATATTGAAGTGTTACGCGAATATCGGGGAAAAAAGATTGGAATGATCTTTCAGGAGCCGGGGCGCTCTTATGACCCGCTTCAAAATATGGGAAGCGTGTTTTTTGAAACATTTAATAACTCTCAGCCGGAAATTACAAGAGAAGAATCCGACAAAAGAGCCGTTGAACTGCTTGCGGAAACAGGATTGGATAACGGAACAGAAAGGCTGATTAATTTTCCGCATCAATTTTCGGGCGGACAATTACAAAGAATCGGTATCGCGCTCGCGCTGGCGCAGGGCTGCGAGCTTTTAATCGCAGACGAGCCGACAACGGCGCTTGATCTCACAATACAAAAACAAATAGTGGAACTTTTAAAAACCCTCAAGCGCGCAAGAAACCTTTCCATTATTTTTATCAGCCACGACATCGATTTAGTCGCCGAGATTTCAGATCGCATAATGGTAATGTACGGCGGCTTAGTGATGGAATCAGGAAGCGCCAAAGAAATTACAAGCAGTCCGCACCACCCGTACACAACCGCGCTTCTTGCCGCTTCTCCGTGTTTTGGAAGCCATTATTCAAAAGAGCGCCTTCTTACCATCCCCGGAAAGGTGAGCGATCCTTCAGCGCCCGAACCCGGCTGCCCCTTCGCGCCAAGGTGCGAGAGAGCGGACAGCGAATGCGCGCAAAGAACACCGGAATTGCAAAGCGCCGGAAGCAGAGAGATTAGGTGTTGTATAAATTTGTAACAGCAAATTTTATGTTTGAATATTAAATAATGTATCTGCAGAAAACGGTTCGCTAATTCATAGCTTTTTTTCTTCCTCTGTAGCGATGATATGTTTTTTCAATCGATTTTGAAACGGATTCAGATATATCCATAACAAGTCTGTCAATATAAAGCGACGTATCGTTAGTGACAGGCTTTTTTTCACGGAAAAGTTCAAATTCTTCTATTTTAAGGGCTTTTGCTATCTTAACCAGGGTATCGGGATACGGCCATTTTATACCTCTCTCTATACTGCTTAAAAAAGGAATAGATATATCGGCTTTTTCAGCCAGATCAGCTTGTGATAAACCATGATGATTACGATAAAGTTTGATATTTTTACTTAAAATTGCCCTTAATTCCTTACCATCCATGGCGTTTTATCCTATTTTCATAAAAATCTTATAGGTCTATTGATATTTTCCTATTAGGGTTATAGAATAACGAATATCTATAAGGACTATATAACATGGTCTTATAAGGAACAGCGATTTTCTTAAAAAAATGGTTAATAAATTATGATGTTTTTAAAATAACAAACGTTTTTTATATTATTTTTTAATAATTTTGTCTGTATTACGAGTATTTTTTTCAAGAGAGGTATGGAATTGGAAATAATTACAAGTTTAATTTACATAATTTGGTGGAAAAACTCTCCCATCAAGAGTCTTATATATACGTGAAAAGAACATGGAAAACAATCTTCTTGAAACCCTTTACAAAGAATATTTCCCTATGGTTTACAGGCGGTGTTTGCAAATGCTCAGAAACCATGAAGATGCTGAAAATGCCGCTCAGGATGTATTCGCAAGGCTTCATCGTATGCAAAAGGAGATTGTTTCTCCTAAGAGTTTCTTATACAGGACGGCAACTAACATGGTACTAACTAAAAACAAGAAAAGAAAAAAAGATGCACAGAAACTTTATGCCGAGGCGACCAATACAAGTATTGACTGTCTAAGGAAAAAAGAAGAAGGCGAAATTGCAGAATTATTTAAAACTAATTTTCATGCAGAAAATCCGGGACATGATGCGCAATTTGAAATAATCGAAGCCAGATTATTAACAGACGCATTGTTTAATGAAGAAGATGAAAAAAGCAGAATCGTTTATTGTATGAAATATTACGATGGAATGACTCTCAAAGAAATAGGCGAAATTACCGGGCTTAGCATTAATGCTGTTAACAACAGAATAATCAGATTAAGAAATAAAATTCAGCAGAAAATTAACAAGGATAAAAAATGAAAGAAGTAAAGCGAATAACACAATTTATGCTTGAACTCTATCATTTGGACGCTCTGTCTAAAAAAGAACGCAAATATATCGAGGACGCATTGCTTACAGATAATGAGGTTCGTTTGCGATACGATGAATTAAAAAAACTCGATAAAGAAATTAAAAATAAATATTCATTAATTAAACCGCCTGTGTTTTCTTTAATTAAAAATGATAATATTGATGTTTACGAATCGAAAACTTTACAACGCAAAAAGAAGCTTCTGTGGGGTATTTGCGCGGCAGCTATTATTTTATGTATTTTAATACCGCCTTTTATATATTTTAGAGAAATCAATAAAAATACTGACAGTTTTATTGCCGGTGAAATTTATAATAATATGGAAATTCATTCAATTCCCGAAAATAATATAATTATTACAGAAGAAAAAAGTTTCACTATTCCAGATAAAAAAAAAGATATTGAAATTAAAAATGATAACAAGCCAATTATTAAGAATGAAACTGTAACTGTCGCAGTTTTACCTGATTCACAACAGGAAGTGTATACAAGGGGCACAGCGGGCTCCGCCGGGCAGAACGTGAATACCGTTCCCGCACAAAGCAGTATACAGGAAAACTCCAATTTAAATATTCCGCCCGGTATTTCGTTTATTTTTGAAAATATGTTCGCGAACAGACAGTTAACAGAGATTGTTATACCTCAAAGGATAACTTCCATTGGTAAAAACGCATTCGCGGATAATCCGATTGTCAGTGTTACGATTGGAGCGAATGTTTCCATAGATGAAAGCTCGATTCCAGGTAATTTTGCCAATGCGTATAACAACCACGGTAAAGCGGCGGGAATTTATATCCGGCAGGATGCTGACAGTAATGTATGGAGTAGAAATAAATGATTTTTTATTTTTAAAAGTGTAAAAACGCAGCCTATGTTATGTCTATCTATATGTATTTGGAATATTCGCCGCGTTGCGGTGATGAAAAAAAGAGAAGGAGTTTTATATGAAAGTAAAACAAATTTTGGTTTTATTAACCATCTCTGTTACAGCGATTGCGGCAATCAGCTGCGCGTCAAGCAAGGGCGCGGCGCAAGCGCCGTCGGCGGCACAGGCGCCTGTTCAGGCTCAGAGACCCGCTGCGGCGCCATCAGCGCGTGATGCGGCAATCGCCGCGGCTACGCCGATTCGCACAGAGCCCGCCCGCAGACCTGACTGGGTGGACGAAGTGCCGGATTCACCGACAACGCTGAGTTTTATCGGTTCCGCAGGACGTTATGCGACGGCGACAGGTAATCACGGCGCTCGTTATTTCGCGGAAGAAAATGGAAGAACGCAGCTTGTTGATTTTTACGGAACATTAATGGCGAATCAGGCAAGAACTCATGCGGCGACTTTCGGAATTACAAGCGATGTGCTTGCTCCGCAAATTGCCGGACAACAATTGAACGAGAGAATTGCGCAGAATGTTTCGCAGGCTCTTGCTCCGCGCAGTTATTACACTCTTGTTTATCTGGATCAAACAAACAGGGAAGCGTTTGAAGTGTATGTACTGATGCAGATTGACAAGACGTTAGTTGCAAGAGTTATTGACAACTACGGAAGAGAACAAGCCGCTGATTACGCCAAGAGAGCGGCGGCGGAACAGGACGCTGTAAGAAGACAACAGCTGCAGAAAGCGGCTGAATTCTTCGGCGGTAATTTAAGCTCAACTTTAGGATTTTAAATTATGAAAGAACTCGGTAAAAACAGCGTTGGAATAACACGCGTTATTCCGGCGCATATCGCGCAGGCAATATTCGTTATCTGTTTTGCATTAACATCGCAAATGTTTGTTTTTGCAAATGGCACGCAGGATGATAATCAACATAGCATACTATCAAGCGGAAACGATTCTTTACAAGGCGTTTTACCTTTAAAAGAAATGAGATTTCTGTTACGAACCGATCCTGCCCAAAGGCCGGATTGGGTTGACGCGGTTCCGCAGAGCGCGACCGAGTTCTTTTTTATAGGAACATCACAGCCGTTTGACACTGCGGCAAATGCCCGTGACAACTCGCGGGAGAATGCCAGAAATCAGGTTTTAAAATTCTACGGCGAGTTTATGGAGAGCAGAGCTATAGCAAGAACAAGTATCGGCGGAAATACTAGAGATACTCTTGAAGCTTATGTAAGCCGCGAAGATGAGTTAAGAAGTTATGCCGAACACGTAATTTCTCAGGTAGGAACCGATCGTTACTTTACGGAAGTTTATCTTAATAATAACAATAAAGAAGAATACATAGTTTATACGCTCTGCCAGATTGGAAGGCAAAAAACAGAAGATGACATAGCCAATTTTACCAAAAATATTTCACAGAGATACGCGGCTATGCTGGAAAAGAGATCGACGTTAAAAGCGGCAATGGAAGGATATGTTCAGGTTGTAAAAGCTCTGGAGCAAAATCCTCTGCACAGGATTACGGCATATTATGACACAGGTAAAGGAAGAGTCGGTTTGTATGGTTATATAGTGTCAAGCATAAACGAACTTGCAAACAGCCTGAGCATCGCAAGTCTGCAAAACAGGACTGTTAAAAAATCGGATACATTGGACACAGTTGTTAAATTACAATCGGCGCAATTCCCAGTTTTGGGACCTTTTAACTGCAGTGTAAGTATTACGGGAATGAACATGGACATTCCTGTTGTTAATTACACAGTTACAAATGACAATACATTTTCCATGTCCTTTCATACCAATTCCATGGAACCCGGAAGATATTCCGTGCAGGTTGAAGCTCTGTTAAACGAATTAACAGGCGGTATTGTTAAAAATATCAGCTCGGGGTTTTCATTTGAAGTAACGCCGCTTACACTGGTATTAAGAAACAGAAATGAAATAGAAGAAGGAATAAAAAAAGCGGTTGATACACTGGCGATACCGCTTAAAAATCAGACGGAAACAAATATTGGTCCTTTTACATTAACAGGAACTGATATACCCACGGGATTATCGCGTTATCTGACAGAAAGAGTGACGCATCACGCGATTAATAATCCCGGTAAAAAATACCGCGTTAGCCGCGAGAATACAGGCAGGGACAGTAATAAATTAGTACACATTACGGGATTTTTTACAAGAAGAAACAATCAGGTTGACGTTACACTGGAACTGATAACCGCAAGCGGAGACACCGAAGGCTCTCAATATTTTTCTATCGCTGTTGAATATCTTGCGGAAAACGGGATAGCAATAGACCCTGAAAATAAAAATATAGTCGCGCAAAAATCTGTTATTGAACCTGCAGATACCAGCCAAGGGATTAATATAAAAGCTTTTTTTAATTCCGCAAGCCGGACATTTTTGCACAGAGACGAATTAAAAATGACATTAAATGCCGACAGAAACTGTTATTTTAAAGTTATTCATATTGATGTTAACAATCAAATGAAGATGATTTATCCAAACAGTTCCGACAAAAATAATTCGCTTAGGGCAAATTCTCCGAGAGATATATTTGAAAACGCGAAATACATGCTGTACGGTCCTTACGGAGCGGAGACAATAATTATTGTTGCAAGCAGCGAGCAGTTTAAGAATATAGAACAGGAATATATAGCGCCGTGGACACCCGCGACTGCCGAAACGGTAAGAGCTGCAGTTAGGGGAGGGCGTTCAGGCGAGCTTGAAGCCGGAACAAGACCAAATACTTCCATAAGGGAGGGGGAAGCGATATACAAGATAACCATATTAAAACCTCATGAAGAATATGAATACGGAAAACCTGAAAATATGGGCGATTTAATAAACAACATTCGAAGTGACGCTTTAAAACAGGGCGGAACATTTGAAGGAAACGAAGTAAGCGGTTTGTATACGATGAACAGCGTGCGCGGCAGTTACCGCGTATCGCGGGAAAACCCCGATAAAATTCAATTTGCCGTTTATAACATGGAAAATTTTACAGGCGGTTCGCGAGCCGGCGCGATTAATAAAGGCGCGGGATTTAATTTCTCGTTCACAAGACCCGGTAATATGCCGCAGGCAATTAGTCTTGTAAGAGCCGGTATTCAGGAAAAAGGCGGAACATTCAACGGCAACGAACAGCAGGGAAATTTTAAAGCCAGCGGAATTACAGGACAATATGCGGTGGCTGAACTGGTGAATGTAACGATAACTGATAAACCGCTGGTAATTCCCAATTCATTGATAGAAAAAGAAATAAAAGCATTTTTTGGACAGAGGTGAGGAAAATGAAGAAAACAATTCGGGTATTTTTAACAATTTTATTGTTAAGCGCGGTTTGGTTTAACATTCCCGCGCAGACACGGGGCGGCGATTTGGAAACTGCCGTTGGTTCAAACATTAATGTCGGCAAACAATGGGCGGTACTTATCGCTATAGACAAGTATCTGGAATGGAGCCCGTTGAAAAATCCCGTTAAGGACGCGCGGGAAATAAAAAATATTCTATTGGAAAATTATTATATAGACGAAGTAAGAGAGCTTTATGACAGCGACGCTACAAATAACGGAATAAGACAACTGCTTGTAGGGCTTAGGTCTCAACTGGGAAAGAACGATTCTGTTTTTGTGTTTTTCGCGGGACACGGACACACGGATCACGAAACCAATACAGGTTTTTGGATTCCCTCGGACGGACAAGATATTAATAAAGGACAGGCTAACTGGCTGCCGAACGGTCAGATTCGCAACATGATTTCGCTTTTACCGGCAAAGCATGTGTTCCTTGTAGCGGACTCCTGTTTTTCAGGTGATATTCTTGATATTAACCGCAGCGCTTCTCCTAGAATAGACAGCGATTATTACCGCCGCGCTTACGCTCTTATCAGCAGAAAGGTAATGACAAGCGGCTCAAGCGAGAGGGTGCCGGACGCGTCGGAATTTATTATGCGTTTTAAAAGCAGTTTAATCCGTGCCGAGGGAGCGTGCATAGACCCCGATTATATTTTTGTGAGCGTCAGAGAAGTAAAATCCACTCAGCCTTTGTTAGGTGTAATTCGCGGAAGCGAGCATCAGGAAGGAGGCAGTTTTTTATTTTTTAGAAGAAGCGAAAAAATCAGCGTAACGGATCAGCCGTATGTATCGAATACGCCGACAGCAAGTACTCCTTCGCCTCAGCTTCCAAAACAGGGGGCGTCCGCAGATCAGGCATATTTTACAGGACCGTGGACAGCGATAGTCGAGTATAACAATTCATTTGACACATATCAGATTAATTTATCAGCTAACGGACGCTGTACCGTAAAAATAACCAATGACGACGCGGAGCAGGAAACAAACGGAAACTGGTCGTACGACGGTTCGACATTTAAATTAAGCGCTGTTTTCAGAAACGCGAAAATTTCATATCAAAGAAATCTGCAATGGGTTAGTATTGTTACTTTTACAGGAGACAATAACTCTTTTAATATTTTGGCAAGACCCGCTGCGAACGGATCACCTGCACGCTTTACGTTTTTTAGGGATTAGTGAGGTAATATGAAAAGATTTGTTTTAATTGTCGCGTTAATGGCTCTGCAATGCGCAGGGCTTTTTGCGCAAAATGCGGCTTTGCCCCGTCTTGCGGTTGTATCGTTTGCCACAAACATCGCTAATGATAAAACAAGAGCGGACGCGATAACAGTGCGCGAGCTTGTCGAAAGCGAAATGGTAAAAACGCGCAAATACCAGATTATCACGCGCGACGACATAGACAAACTGCTGGAAAACCAAAAAATACAGGTAAGCAGCATTTCAAGCTCTGAAAATTTGAAGAAACTGCAATTACAGAACATCAGCTACATAGTAACAGGCTCGTTATCTGCAATGAGTAACGACTACGCGATAACGGTGCGTGTGCTTGATGTAAGCACAGGGCAGTTTTCGCACAGCGACAACGATTTTATGGGAAGCGCTTCGCGGGAACTATATACAGGTATAACAAGTTTAATGACTAAGTTTAATTCAGGAATGTCAGCAGGAGAGGGTGGCACAATCGTGCAGGGGCAGAGCGGCACGGGAAGGATATATAAAATAGGCGACACAGGTCCCGCCGGAGGAATAATTTTTTATGACAGAGGATTTGTTTCCGACGGCTGGCGTTATTTAGAAGCAGCACCTGCCGGAACTGATTTTACCGCGCAGTGGGGCGCCTATGAAAGAGATGTAACAGGAACAGGAACAGCGGTGGGCAGCGGCAAAAGAAACACAGAACTGATTGCCAACAGACTAAAACAATTAGGGGAGAACGACCGCGCGGCGCAGATATGCGTTGGAATGGAGATAAGCGGATTTAAAGACTGGTTTTTGCCCAGCAAGGACGAGCTGGACTTGATGTACAAGAATTTAAAAGCGAAAGGCTTGGGTGGTTTTAAGGACGATTGGTACTGGTCTTCGTCGCAGTTCAGTAGTAGTGACGCGTGGATTCAGGTTTTCAGCAATGGCAATCAGCGCAGTAGCTACAAGGGTAGTACACTCTACGTCCGTGCCATTCGGGTTTTTTAACAATTTAACTATTTAACCCTTTAGCTATTTAAGGGGGTTTAGGGGAAATTTTCCCCCAAAAATTGGGAATTTTTCTGGAGGTAATTATGAAAAGAATTGTTTTAATTGTCGCGTTAATGGCTCTGCAATGCGCAGGGCTTTTTGCGCAAGAAAGTATTGCAGTTTTCCCCTTTGAAGATCTAGACAAGGTATTTACACGAAACGAATCTATTATGTTTTATCGCAACTTCAGTAATGAATTTACGAATAAAAACGCAGGTAAATTTAAAATTGTACCGCGTCAGGAAGTAGAAAAACTAATAAATACAGAAGCCGCCTTCCAGTTAAGCGATTTTTCGGCAAGAGCGAAAACCGCGGAAATGGAGAGAGTGTTAAACGGCACTCAAATATTATCCGGTGTAATAGGGAAAGTGGGAAACAGTATAAGCATATCTGTGTCTTTGTATACATACCCACAACTAGAACAATTACCCGGCGGAGCGACGCTTCGTGTAAACAGTGTAATAGATCTTTTTGATAAAATACCTGAACTTGTGCAGAGTATGCAGGAAGCAATAGCAGGTGGAAGCTCAAGATCACAAAGCGGTTCTTCAAATAAGGTTTATAAAGTAGGCGACTTTGGTCCTGCCGGTGGAATTGTATTTTATGATAAAGGAGTTTTTTCTAATGGTTGGAGATATTTAGAAGCAGCTCCTGTTGAAACTGAGTTTCGCGCTCAATGGGGAGCAGATGTTGATGTGCCTAGCACAGGAACAGTAATTGGAAGTGGAAAACGTAATACCGAACTTATTAGAAAATCTGTACGTATTGCACAGTTATGTACAGATATAAATTTCGATGGATTTACAGACTGGTTTCTGCCAAGTAAAGACGAATTGGAATTGATGTATAAAAATCTTAAACAAAGAGGATTGGGAAATTTTAGTGACGGTTGGTATTGGTCTTCATCGCAAATGGATAATTGGCTTTCGTGGTCTATTCGCTTTAGTGATGGTTTCACATTTAGTGGCGGTACTTATCCTGATGGTCGTAAGAATCAAAGGCATTCAGTTCGTGCCATACGCTCATTCTGAGCGGTACTGTATAGAAACTATTATATAGGCACTGTTGCGCTTGCAGTAATGGACTTTTTAATATAGTAATAATTTTCTGGAGGTAATTATGAAAAGAATAGTTTTGTTGGTTGGCTTATTAGCTCTGAAATGTGCAGAGCTTTTCGCGCAAGAAAGTATCGCTGTCTTTCCATTCGAAGACCTAGACAAGGTATTTACACGAAACGAATATGTAATGTTTTACCGCGAGTTCAGTAATGAATTTACCAATAAAAACGCAGGGAAATTTAAAATTGTACCGCGTCAGGAAGTGGAAAAACTAATTAATACAGAAGCCGCTTTCCAGTTAAGTGATTTTTCTGCAAAAGCAAAAACCGCAGAAATGCAGAGAGTTTTAAACGGTACGCAGATATTGTCAGGCGTAATAGGAAAAGTTGGAAGCAGGATAAGCATATCCGTATCTTTATACAATTATCCTGAGCTTCAACAACTGCCTGGAGGTACTTCATTGCGCGTAACTAATATAGATGAACTTTTTGACAAGATACCTGAGCTTGTTAAGAATATGCAGGAAGTGATTATAGCAAATCAACCTCCTAAAGTTTACAAAATAGGAGATAAAGGACCAGGAGGAGGTTTTGTTTTTTTTGCTGAGAACGGAATATACATGGAGTGCAGCATGGACTTAGGTACATTTAACTGGGATGACGCGATAAGAGCCGCGCGGAATCACAGAGGAGGAGGTTTTACAGATTGGAAACTTCCCAGTCAATCTGAGCTTGACTTGATGTACAAGAATTTAAAATCGAAGAGTATGGGTGGTTTTGGAACAAGTGCTTACTGGTCTTCGTCGCAGCTCGGTAGTAATTACGCGTGGGGTCAGTATTTCAGCAGTGGCAATCAGAACAACTTCACCAAGGTTAGTACTTACTCAGTTCGTGCCATACGCTCATTCTGAGCGGCACTGTAACGGGCTTTTTAATATAGTAATAATTTTCTGGAGGTAATATGAAAAGATTTGTTTTAATTGTCGCGTTAATGGCTCTGCTGGGTGCAGGGCTTTTTGCGCAGCAGCTTACAGTTGCTGTAAGCACGTTTGAAGCGCGAAGCGGGCTTACAAAGGATGACGCTGATGCTATTACAGATTTATTTATAGCGGCATTAGTTTCTGACGGCTCTGTTAATGTGGTAAACAGAAGCAGTTTAGACAAAATTATGGCGGAAATGAAGTTTCAGGCATCAGACTGGACAAACAACGAAAGAGTTGTTCAGTTAGGAAAAGCGTTAAACGCAAGCAGTATCATTCAAGGTTCTGTTATGGTAATTGCCGGTTCGTCCGCTTTAACCTCAACAATACTTGATTTAAACACCGCGCAAATCATTTCTTCATCTACTCTAAGAATGAAAGATATGAGCGAAGTATTTGATAAAATGCAGGGTTTTGTAAAAGAATTAATGGAAAAACTTCCAAAACCAAGATCAACAATCGTATATAAAATCGGTGATAAAGGTCCTGCAGGCGGATTTATTTTTTATGATAAAGGTAACTATTCCAATAATTGGAGATATTTGGAAGCTGCTCCGCTTGAGTTGGAATTTGTAGCTAGGTGGGGTGATGGTAATGTAAGTGGGGCACATACTGTAATAGGTAGTGGTAAGCGGAATACAGAGTTTATGCTTGCTGAAGCCAATGCGAGAAAATGGCAAAATACAGCTTCACAATTTTGCAGTAATTTAAATTATAGTGGCTACCGCGACTGGTTTATACCAAGTAGAGATGAGCTGGATTTAATGTATAAAAATTTGAAAGTAAAAGGAATTGGTAGTTTTAGTGATGATAGATACTTTTCTTCGTCGCAGTCCGATGGCAGTTACGCGTTTGGTCAGAATTTCTACAATGGCAGTATTGGTAACAGCGACTACGGAAAGCATAGAACCTACTCAGTCCGTCCCATTAGGTCTTTTTAATATAGTAAAAATATTTTGGAGGAAATATGAAAAGATTGGTTTTATTAATTATAACATCATTATTAACGACATTAATCTTCGCTCAAACTGCAACTCTCCCCCGGCTCGCTGTTGTGGAGTTTGCGGTTAATGACAATACCGCCAAAATAAAACGAGACGCGATAACAGTAAGAGAAGTGGCTGAAAGCGAAATGGTAAAAACCGGGAAATATGAAATAATTACCCGTGAAGATATTGATAAATTAATCGTGAATCAGCGTATACAGGTTAGCAGTATAGCAAGCGCGGAAAACCTTAAAAAATTGCAATTGCAGAATATCAGTTACATTGTAACCGGCTCGTTAAACGCAAATGAAAATGATTATGTAATTACAATTAGAATACTTGACGTGAGTACAGGACGCTATTCCCACAGTGATAATGATTTTGTAGACAGTGGTTCTCGTGAGTTATTCAATGGTATCACCAATTTAATGAAAAAGTTTAATTCCGGTATGTCAACTGAAGAAGGAGGTGCGATTGTACAGGGACAATCAAGAAGAGGTGCAGCAGCATATAAGATTGGAGATACAGGACCAGCAGGCGGAATAATTTTTTATGACAAGGGAAATATTTCCGATGGCTGGAGGTATCTGGAAGCGGCGCCTTTTGAAACAGAATTCCGCGCTCAGTGGGGAGCGTACCAACAGGACGTGGCGGGGACAGGAACAGTGATAAGTTCCGGCAAAAGGAACACGCAGCTTATTGTAGAACATCTTAGAAGTAAAGGTGAAAACGGACGAGCGGCTCTACTTTGTGCAAGTTTGGATTTTAACGGCATTAAAGACTGGTTTTTACCTAGCAAAGATGAGCTTGACTTGATGTATAAGAATCTCGCACAGAAAGGTCTGGGGAATTTTATTACGAGAGAAGACAGAACAAATTGGACTCATGTTTACTGGTCTTCGTCGCAGGACAGTAATGGTAACGCGTGGGATCAGAATTTCGACAATGGCAATCAAGGCTACAACTACAAGGGTAGTACCTACTCAGTTCGTGCCATACGGGCTTTTTAAGGGAGTTAGAGGTTAGTAATGATATTTACAAGAAGCAATAAAGACACTATCAGCAGAAACCTTATAAATCAATCTATGCTCATAGGTAATGCGGCGAGACCAATACCCCGACCAATTACTTATGATGCCTTTTCTGCTTTTTCTATGGCTTGTTCAAGATTTTTAAAATAAATTATATTTTTGCCATTTTCGATATTTTCAATTGCGTTTGTTATATGGGTACGATTAGCAGGGGATAGCATTAAATATTCAGTTTCATCCATAGAGGAATCTGCTTCGCGTACAGTTATTTCGATATCACGATCGAGGTACGCACTTTGAACAGAAGCTACAAAACTGGAGGTAAGATCCTGCGCATTCAATTTATATATCGTTTCCATGAAACAAAGTATATAGCAAATTGAAATAAAGAACAAGGAGTGTTTGAATGAAAAGATTTGTTTTGTTGCTTGGATTACTTGCTCTGCTAAGTGCAGGGATATTTGAGGGTGGAGGAGCGGGATATTATAACAATGAAATGTGATATTTATGAAGCAAAAGCAATTTTTTCTCGTATCATTTCGCTGATAATATCAGAAGGTGATTTATGCGTAGATTCTGATTTTGCTCGAAGCCAAGTTGATGATACATCATCTAAAATAACAACATTTCCTTTGTGTTTCATAAAAAAACCGCTTTTCCCGTCACCAGTTACTTTTGGCGGATTTTTTGTTACTTGTTCATCAAGAGCGTCAGCTTCTTCATCTGTCATTCTTGCCATAAATTTAACCTCCATTATTTATCAAATGATAATAAATGCTGCGGCATTTCATTGTGTGAAACACGTTCACAGTTTGTTCATCAATAATATTATACATAATTTCAAGCAAATTGCCATTATCATCAAAGCCCAAAAGCAGGTGCTTGTCATCTATTTCATCCCAAATATCATCATAAATAGCATTAATCATAGCTTTCCTTATAGCAGATTCGGTGAAACCATGCTTGAAAGCAGAAGTGTTGAACTCAACAGAAATATTCACTTTATTAATATAATCAATATTTTAAAAAATGTAAACCATATTTTTTATAAAGCAAAACAAGGAGTGTTTGAATGAAAAGATTTATTGTATTGCTTGCGTTGTTAGCTCTGCTAAGTGCAGAACTTTTCGCGCAGGAGACCGCTCTCCCCCGGCTCGCTGTTGTAGAGTTTGCGGTTAATGACAATACCGCCAAAATAAAACGAGACGCGATAACAGTAAGAGAAGTAGCAGAAAGCGAAATGGTAAAAACCGGGAAATATGAAATAATTACCCGTGAAGATATAGATAAATTAATCGCGAATCAGCGTATACAAGTAAGCAGTATTTCAAGCGCGGAAAACCTTAAGAAATTGCAATTGCAGAATATAAGTTACATTGTAACTGGCTCGTTAAACGCAAATGAAAATGATTATGTAATTACAATTAGAATACTTGACGTGAGTACAGGACGCTATTCCCACAGCGACAATGATTTTATAAACAGTGGTTCTCGTGAATTATTCAATGGTATCACCAATTTAATGAAAAAGTTTAATTCCGGTATGTCCGCAGATGAAGGAGGTGCGATTGTACAGGGTACAGGAAGAACTTACAAAATAGGAGATACAGGTCCTGCCGGAGGAATAATATTTTATGACAAAGGAGTATTTTCCGGCGGCTGGAGGTATTTGGAAGTGGCGCCTTTAGAAACAGAATTTCGCGCACAATGGGGAGCGTATCAGCATGATGTAGCAGGAACATCAACCGCGGTTGGTTCAGGAAAAAGAAACACGCAGCTTATCGTGGAGTATTTAAAAAGCAAAGGAGAAAACAGAAGAGCGGCTCAACTTTGCACAAGTTTGGATTTTGACAGCATCAAAGACTGGTTCTTACCAAGCAAAGATGAGCTGGACTTGATGTATAGAAATTTAAAAGCGAAGGGACTAGGGAATTTTGTAACAAGAGGAGATACAACCAATTTGACATTTATTTACTGGTCTTCGTCGCAGAGCGATAGTGGTAGCTCGTGGCTCCAGAGTTTCCTCAATGGCAATCAACTCAACTACGACAAGGAAATTACGGTCTCAGTTCGCGCTATCCGCGCTTTTTAATATAGTAATAATTTTTGGAGGTAATATGAAAAGATTTATTTTATTAGCCGCGTTACTGGCTCTGCTTTCCATAGGGCTTTTCGCGCAGGAGACTGCTTTGCCGCGGCTTGCTGTTGTTGAATTTAATACAAACATCAGCAATGAAAAAACAAAAGCGGACGCGATAACCGTGCGCAACCTTGTAGAAAGCCAGATGGTGGGAACAAGAAAATACCAGATCATTACAAGGGACGATATTGACAAACTGCTTGAAAACCAAAAAATACAGGTAAGAAGTATCTCAAGCTCGGAAAACCTAAAGAAACTGCAATTGCAAAACATCAGCTACATTGTAACAGGTTCGTTAGACGCAATGGGAAACGATTACGCTGTAACGGTGCGCGTGCTTGACGTAAGCACAGGGCAGTTTTCACACAGCGACAATGATTTTATGGGAAGCGGCTCGCGTGAATTATTTAACGGAATAAATTCGTTAATGGCAAAGTTCGCAGCCGGAATGTCCGCGGACGAAAAAGGCGCGATTGTGCAGGGGCAGGCAAGAAGAACGCCCGCCGCGACAGGAATTTCTATTGAGGTTAGCACAAAAGAAGGAGGAACGCTTTATTTCCAGAACGAAGAAATAGCGACATTGTGGGACAACGATAAACATTCAATACCGATAGAAAAACCCGGAACGTACACGGTAAAAATGGTTTTTGCAAATGGAAGTGAATTGAGCAATACGGTAACTATTACGCAAAGAGGCATAACGAAGATGGAGTTCAAATATTATATGGGAGCAATAGGACCCGGCGGAGGATATGTATTCTACGATAAGGGAAACAATAATGACGGCTGGAGATATTTGGAAGCAGCTCCTGCCAATACTGAATTTAGCGCAGCATGGGATAATGCTGTCAGCCGGTGTCGTCAACTTAATATTAATGGAATTACAGGATGGTATTTGCCGGATAAAGATCAACTTAATCTAATGTATAAGAATTTAAAAGCGAAAGGCTTGGGCGGTTTTAGTGGCAATGATTACTGGTCTTCGTCGCAGCTCGATTACAGTTACGCGTGGTATCAGGAATTCGGCAGTGGTGGCAGACAGTACAACACTTACAAGAACCGCAACTACCACGTCCGTGCCGTTCGGGCTTTTTAACAATTTAACTATTTAACCCTTTAACTATTAAAAATTTTTAAAGGGGGTTTGGGGGAATGTTCCCTCAAAAAAATTATAAGGAGAAAAGAAAATGAAAAGAATGATTTTAACAATGGCTTTTGCGGTTCTTGCGGCGGTGTTGTTCGCGCAGGAGAGCATTGCGGTCTTCCCCTTCGAAGATTTGGACAAGGTGCTGACGCAAAGCGAGGCTGTCATGTTTTACAGGAATTTCAGCAATGAATTTTCCAATAAAAACAC
>WQSF01000019.1 GCA_009788065.1 Treponema sp. | reverse complement strand
CGCGAAAGCGTCTGAGGGGTAAACCGGCAGGAGCCGGTTTAGCGGCGCAGACGGCCTGGAAGGAGCAAACAGGATGTTTGCGACTGGAAGGCAAGTCCCTCTTTTCGCAGGAAGTAATTAACTACAATAAAAGGCAGGATATTATGTTCAAAGATGTCTATGGTATTGCCGCGATAATAATTATGGCAGGTGTATTGGTTTTTCTCATTCTGGCAAAGAAAAAAGACGGAAAAGACTGGGTTTTTTCCGTCTGCTTTGCGGTTGTTCTCTTTGTTGGCATGGCTTTGTATTATTTTGCCATTGATTTTAAAAAAGACGCAAGATTTGTGTTTTCTCCATTTTTCATGATTATAAGCAGTATGGGCTCCGCTATGCCGGCATTTTTTGGCAATTTTAACGCTGGGTCGCATCTTTCCGATCTTGCAAAGGAAAGCCAGATATTTCGTTTAGCCATCATCACTCATTTTCTTACCGCAGTGTTTTTAACATCTTTCACGCTTATTAAGCTGATGGGTAAAAAATTCATAAATGAAATACGCGTCCGCTGGGTTTCATTATGGGAAAAATATATTGTTATAAGCTGCAATCAACAGGCTATGATATTTCTTAAGAATTTTACTCCCAGGCAAAAACAAAACACAATTATTATTTTACAGCCGTCTCAGGCGGATAAGAAAAACGAATTGATCAACAAAGGCTATTTGGTTGTAACAGTCAGAGATGAAAAAAGAAAAGGAAAAGAAGGCGAAAATAATGGTTTTGAATATAATGCGTTTTATGATGCGCTAAAAAAAGCCGGCGCGATGAACTGCGTATATAATACCAGAATCATCTCCATGTCCGAGCAGGACGAAACAAATCTTTTAATCGCCAAAATTATGACAAATTATATCGAGGAAAGAATTAAACCGTTTAGAACAGACGTGAATACAGCCAAAGAAGAGAAAGATGAAATATTAAAAAAACAGGAAAAAGAAATTAAAAAAATGAAATTGGATATTCGTATTATATACAGTTTCCTGGAACGTGCCGAACATTTTTCGTTTATAGAAAATTCTTTGGGAAAGCTGGCGTTTTTTGATCCTCATAAAATAAACGCGCAGAAATTCTGCTGGGAAAATCCAATCACAAAATTGATTCCGAATACGTGGATAGACACACAAAGGGCGGTATTAAAACCAAATACAGACAGCGGGAACGGTAAATATAAAATCAGTACAATATTTATCGGTTTCGATTCTACCAATAAAGCGATGCTTAAAACAAGTATTATTAATAATCAAATGCTGAATATCGATTATAACGCTCTTGTTGTGTGTAAGAACGCGGGTTTACAGGAAAAGATTTTTAAAAACACCGCAATCGGATTATTTGACGAAACAGACAATGACAATAATATTATAAGAAGAGGAGCGGAGATAAAACCGAATCCGGGAGGGGATGTTTATCTAAAGAGCCAGGTAGAAAGGAATATTATTAAATTTAAAGACGCTGATATGTTAACTTCTGAATCATACGATTATATTATCAACGAAATTGAAGGAAAATTATCGAAAAAAAACGAATGTTCAGCCGCGCCGTGTGATTATATTACTGTTATGATAGCGATGGGTGATGACAGATTAAGTATTGAAACTGCTCTGGAACTAAGACAGAAGTTATACGAAGCGGATTTATTAACAGGAAGGAACTGTGGTATTGATTATCAGCGAATCAGAATATTTGTAAAAATTAAAGAGAAAAGCGTTTTTACAGATGAAGAATTAATAAATCATAACGCCGATAAAATTAAATGTAAAATAATTATTTACGGCGCTGATGAGCAAATATTAACGGAAGAATATATAATAAATGAAAAATTGGATATTCTGGCTAAAAACATCGCCAACAGATACGACGGAAATAAAGAAAAGGAAACCGTATTAAACGAATGGAGTATTTGCACACAACATAAAAGAGAATCAAACCGTTACGCGGCGATGGCAATCAGGGTTAAATTAAATATGCTAGGGTTTGATCTGCTTAAAGGCGAAAATGAAGGAGCCGGCTATGCAGATCTATATCAGACCATGTACGGAATTAATAAGGCTGTCGATTTAAGAGCAGGCAGAATCAGACTGGAAGAAAAGATTAAAAAGATAAGAGATACAAGTAACACGGAAAACTCAAATGAAATTAATAATTTAAAAGCCGATAACGAAATAATTCAACTTGCCGAATATAAAAATAACGATTTCGCCGATACTGCGCGCAATAATCTTGCAAAATTGGAACACCAGAGATGGAATGCGTTTTATCTTGCAAACGACTGGACAAAGCTTCCGATAGCGAAAATAGGCTCAGGGAGTCTTGGGCGGCAGGACGGAATCGCAAAACAACATGCGTGTATTACCACGTTTCACGGGTTAATAGATTTAATGGAGATGCAAAAAGACGCTGAAAAAAGAGAATCTGAAAAAACCGGAGGAAAGCGGTTTATCGAAGCCGAGTCTCTCTTAAAAGCCGATACAATCAGGCATGATTTCAGCACGATGGATTTCTTACTGGAATTATCCGATGAAAATCTTGGAAAACTGCGCGACGCGGTAGGCAATCCAAATAAGGAATATACGGGTATATTGACAGGTTCCGGGTACTATATCGATAAAATAAGTTGACAGTATGGCGATTTTAATCTAGAATTTCCTCAAAAATATTATTAATAACAATATTTTTTAAATATGATTATAAACTACGGAGGTATCTAATGATCGGCATTTTACGGGTTCCGGCAGGAATGTTTGCGGCGGATGATGAGGCGGCCGCCAGAAAACGCAGGGAGATTGCGGAAAGATTAAAAAAGGGGCAGGAAGTAAGCGTTACAAATACAGGCGAAGTTGTAACTCCGAATGACCCAAAGGCTGACGGTGACAGCTCTCTGGCTATTCCTCCCGGTAAACTTGCGGCGTCTTTTTACTGGTATGAGCGCGATCCTGAACTGTTTGAAGCGGAACGTACTGTAATGAAAATGAAGCAACCCGGTTTTAAACTTGAAAAACTGGACGACGGAAGGCTGTGCTGGATAGGAGAGGTTAATCCGCGCGGAAGCAACGGAGGGACATGGACGCTACAAGTAATATACGACCACAATCATCCGCACAATGACACGTTCGGCGGCTCCATTAAGGTTTATTCCATTAAACCGACGCTGGAGGATCTAATAAAAGAATTGGGAGAACTGCCGCACATTCTTCGCGATACCGCCGGGTATTTGCATATTTGCACAGCCCGCGCGGCGGATGTCAATGTGGGGCGTGTTCAAACATCAGCCGCTACATGCATAGGCTGGGCAGTTAAATGGATTTGGATGGTAGAAGCCTGGATGCACGGAGAATTCGGAAAAGAAATATTTGATCATGACTATATCTAGGAAAAAGGAAAAAATAACTGATGGAACAGACCGTAATTTTTTCCGAACGCGCGTTTACAGCGCTTTTAACAGAAACTCTCGCAGAAATTAAAACCGAAACCGGCGGAATATTTCTGGGGCAGCATCATAACGGTAAATGGTATATAATAGAATCAATCGATCCNGGTCCCAATTCAATATTTTCGTCCGCTTATTTTGAATATAACGAAGCATATGTGAACCATCTTGCCAATAAAATAAATATATTATATAAAAATCCTTTAAAAATAATGGGGCTTTGGCACCGTCATCCCGGCTCCATGGATTTCTTTTCGTCAACGGATAACAGCACTCATGAAAAATACGCGAATATTAACACATTCGGAGTAATATCCGCTCTTGTCAATATAGACCCGTCTTTCAGGCTCTCCATTTACAGTATTACAGGAACTAAAGGAAGATTGAACATACCAAGAACAAAACTTAATTACAGTGTGGGTAACGAAAAAATACCGAATGAATATCTTATGTATAATCCCGCGGATTTAATTAAAAGAAAAATTGACGGGTTTATGACGCAAAACGCGGGGAGAGGCGATAAGCTCAAACTGATGGAAAAAATTATAACAAAGATTTTTAACGCCAACGCCGCCGTGGATGAAGAGCCGGTTCGTGTAAAAGACAGCGAGTTAGAAGAAATTATTAAAACTCTTGAAGAAGATATCGCTTTCTTCAGCGAACATGGAATTCAATGCGCGATGGCGTTAGCGGAAGACCATACGATTTCTTTCTACGGTGAAATAGAGCGCGGGAAAAAATCGCATGAAATGCGGCTGTTTATGAATAAAGAAAAAATGTTTGTTAAATATAAAAATAAAACGATTATTTACGGCTCGGGATTATTTTCTGAATCAATGAATTAATATAAGGGATGGCGCCATGACCGGTTCTAAAGAGATTAAAAAGAAAAATACGGTATTATTGCCGGAAGATCTTATGCTGTCGGGATTCTGCGGGGAGTTATACGGAAGATATATTGACTCAACCGGCATTTTTAATGTCCGATCCTCTTCAAAAGAAGATGGCGAACTAATCGGCGTTATTTGCAGCGAAAACGAAGCGCAGGAGACTCTTGAAAAATATAAAGACTGTAAAAATTTTATTTTAGGCAAACGTACTTCCGGGGAAGAAGTGACATTTACATGCAATAACGAAAATTTTCAAGTTAAATGCTATAACCTTATTCAGAATATATTTTCACGTAACACAGGAATACTGGAATCCGGCGTTATGATGGATAAATGCGCGTTTATTTTAGGCTGCGGTTCCGTAGGAAGTCTGGTCGCTTTGGAGCTTGCCCGCGCCGGAGTCGGAAAATTTGTTTTAGTCGATAATGACATTCTTGAATATCATAACCTTTGCAGGCATCAGTGTTCTATCGAAGATATCGGCGAGTATAAAACAGAATCTGTTAAAAAACGCATTTTAAATATTAACCCCAGAGCGGAAGTAATCAGTATTGTAAGTTTTGTGGAATTGGTTAAAAAAGATATATTCGATACCTATTGCGTTAAGGGAAAGGCGATCATGGTAGGCTGCGCGGACAACAGGCAGGCGGATATTTATACAAATTCGCTGTGCGTTATTTACAAAGTTCCGTTTATAAGTATAGGGTTATGGGAAAGGGCGTTCGCAGGCGAAATATTTTATTGGCTGCCTTATAATCCGATGCCGTGTTATAAATGCGCGATCGGCACAGGAGACGATTTATCGGGAAGGCAGTCGGCAAACAGGCATATTTACACCAATCAACAGGACGTTTCCAAATTGAATTTTGAACCCGGTATTTCTGTGGATATTAATTTTGTCACAACGATAGGGGTTAAGCTCATAATTGATATGCTGAACTACGAAAACGAAAACTACAATCAGCGCCTTCTTCCTTCGCTTAAGCAGTACACTCTTATCTGCAATACCAATAATACAAAAGCGGCAGGAGACATAGCGGAGATTTTCAGTTATCCCCTGCAGGTAACTACTTCCTTGCAGGTAAATTATCAAAAATCATGTCCGCCGTGCGAATTTTCCTGATATGAACGACGAGAGCCCTTCTTTAAAAATAAAAATACTCTGTGTTCTGTTTATTCTTGCGGTTACTGCGATATCGTTACTGGTTTTTCTTAACAGGGATAAACTGCATTATATCGGTAATTACGGCTTAATCGGAGTCTTTGTACTTTGTTTTATAAGCAATGCCACGGTTTTTGCGCCGGCTCCCAGTTTAATTGTAGTGGTTACCGCGGCGTCTTTTATAAATCCTGTTTTAGTTTCGCTCGTTGGAGCGTTTGGAGCGACTTTGGGGGAACTTACAGGGTTTTTTTCCGGCAGAGCGGGAAAAAGAATAAGAAATAAAGAAATCGGAAAACTTGGAAACGCGATTAAAAAATTCGGAACCCCTGTTATCTTTGTTTTCGCCTTGCTTCCGCTGCCGCTTTTTGATATAATTGGAGTTGCTTCCGGATTTTTGGGGATTAAATGGTATAAATTTGTAACGGCGTGTTTACCGGGCAAATTTATCAAGATGGTTATTTATGCCTGCGGTTTTACATATTTTCGGGATATGTTGGGCAGTTTAGTTTAAATTTTTACAGAAAGGCGTTAAGAAAATGGCTTACTTGGGTGACGGAGAAAAAGTAATAATCGGCATCTTTGTCGCTGTTCTTGTTATATTCGGAACAGTGACTCTGCGTTCTCAAATAAAATACAATTCCTTTTTTGCCGCGTTCAAAAGTTCTTCTTCTAAATTTACAGGATATGTTGATTTTACGCCTCCGCCTGTTATTGAAACAAAAGACGCTGTCGTTACCATAGATTTAAACCTTCGCATCGGACCGAGTTCAGACAACACTCCGATAAAAGTGCTTAAAACAGGGTCTATCGTAAAGGTTATATCTGTAGAAAACGGCTGGGCAAAAGTGTATGATGAAACCGACAGAGAAGGATATGTAGCGAATAATTTGCTTAGATATTTAGAAGATTAAAACGGGAGATTTTTTGTTAATATGGCTATAACCGTAGACAAACACGGAAACATCATTCGCGACAATGTTCCTGTGAGTAATACTCCAAGAAACACTCAGCCCTCAAGGCCGTACACGCCGCCTGCGCCGTCTTCGTATGACGGAGATATACCCACTGTAATTTTTTATCTTATAACTATTTTTTTAAGCGCAGCCGCCTCATGGCTTTTAGCCGGATTGGTAGGCGTGCATATTTTTGATCCTTCAAGACCTTCGGGATGGCTGAAAGGCATATCCAAATTTTTTCATAGTATCGGCTGTTACACGATATTTTTCGGCAGTTTTGCCGGTGTTTTTTGGTATAACATAAAACACGCTTATTATTTCGATTTTAAAGAATTGGTTCTTTCATTTCTTTCAGGTCTTGCGGGCTCTGTTATTGTCGGCGTTGCGGTATTCCTTTTAACGATCGTAGTTCAGATTATAATAGGTATTATAATAATAGGTGTTGCAATTTCATTTTTCGCTGGCGGCTGAAAGCGGAGTTTAATTATTTATCCCGTATAAATTTATCGCTTTTTTCATGTCAAACGCCGCCGCTTTATCCATATTAATACCCTGATATGCGACAGAACGCGCGAAGTAAGCGTCGGCAAAATCAGGCTCTATAATAATCACATCTGTAAATTGTTTTACCGCTTTTTCATAGAATCCTTTCCGGTAGTTGAGCAGACCGGCGTTATATGTATATCTGTTGTCGATTACAGCCGGATTATTAATAATGTCACGTATGGACACCATTTTTCCGTCACCCGCGTTATTGATTTCTTCTTTTACCCTGTCTATATTTTTTTTAATGACATCCGCTTTGCCGGGGTTTGTTTCTGATATTTTTTGTATTTCCTTTTCAGGGCCGTCGATAGAATCGCCCTTTAAAGCAAATACAAGTGAATTTACCGTATCCGCGCAAATAGTAAAATCAAATCCTTCTTCATTCCTGAGCCTTTCTGCAAGCTCCTTTCTGTTATTTGTGTTGCATTCTTCCATATTTTTAATAATGTCAGGATACCTGTGCTCTAGACATTTTAAGAATGCGTTTCTTATAGTCTTTGGCACGTCTTTTGCCAAATCTTTAAAATAGGCGGATACAAGAGCGGTGTTTTTTAATATGGATTTGTTTTCTTTAGTCTCTATGGAAACAATTTCTTTAATAAAATTTACAAGATCGGAATTCATGCCTTTGCTGCCTTTTTAAAGAAACTTTTAAAAGCCGTCTCTCGGAATCGAACCGAGGACCTCATGATTACAAGTCAAGTGCTCTGCCAGCTGAGCTAAGACGGCCGAATAACCGCACCGCGAAGCGGTGTAGATTAAAAAATCAACCGGGCCGGGCGCCGATAGAGTGATCCCGGACCGAAAAAGCAAGTCCGCCTTTGGGCGGACGACAGTGCCGCTGGTTCGTAACAAATCAATGCCGCACTTGGCACAAGACTATCAGTTTTTATAAATTATGTCAATAACTATACTTGACAATGCCTTCAATTTTGTCAATAATGCCTCATGGCTGATTTAACATGTACCCAGTGTGAAGCCTCCGTATCCGGTCCCTTATGGGTCTGTGATAAATGCGGTAACCATTCCAGACTGGGCTGGCAGCAAAGGCTGGGTATTACCGTAGACGAGGGGAGTTTTAGCGAGTTCGATTCAGGAATGAAGTCGGGTAATCCGATCGATTTTCCGGGATACGAAAATAAAATTAATGAATTGCAAAAAAATTGCGAAACAGGCGAAGCAGTTGTCACAGGCAAGTGTACTATAAAGGGTTACCCGTGCGTTATCGGCATTATGGACAGCCGTTTCATGATGGCAAGTATGGGCAGTGTTGTAGGCGAAAAAATAACCCGCGCGATTGAATACGCGACAGCGAATAAACTGCCTTGCGTTATTTTTTCTGCTTCAGGCGGAGCGCGTATGCAGGAGGGGATTATTTCTCTTATGCAGATGGCGAAAACATCAGGCGCCGTTGCCCGGCACACGGAAGCGGGCGGGCTTTATATTTCCGTAATCACAGACCCGACTACAGGCGGTGTTACAGCGTCTTTTGCGATGCTCGGCGATATTATTCTGGCGGAACCCGGTGTAACTCTGGGGTTTGCGGGAAAACGCGTCATTCAGGATACTATAGGCGCAATCCTGCCCGACAGGTTCCAGACGTCTGAATTTGTTTACGAACACGGTTTTGTAGATTCTGTCGTTCACAGGAAAGATATGTCGAATATTCTTTCGCATATCATCAAACTTCACGGCTATAAAGGAGGCAAATGATGGCTTTAAGTATGCAGCAAAAACTGGATCTCCTTAAGGGGCTTGGACGTCCTACCATTCAAGATTATATTCCTAAAATTTTTAGTGATTTTATCGAATTTCACGGCGACCGCTATTTTAGCGACGACCCCGCTCTGCTCGGAGGCATCTGCTTGTTAGGTGACACTCCTGTCACGATTGTTTCACAGGTGCGCGCTAACGATATCGATAACCTTCAAAGAATCAATTATTCCATGCCGCACCCTGAAGGCTACCGCAAGGCTCTTCGCCTCGCGAAGCAGGCTGAAAAATTCGGCCGCCCTGTTATTTGTTTTATCGACACTCCCGGCGCTTACTGCGGAGTTGGAGCGGAAGAAAGAGGGCAGGGAGAAGCGATTGCGCGTAACCTTCAGGAATTTATGATGCTGAAGATACCCGTAGTCTCTGTGGTTCTTGGAGAAGGCGGCTCAGGCGGTGCTCTGGCGCTTGGCGTTTGCGATGAACTTGCGATGCTTGAAAACGCTCTTTATTCGGTTATTTCACCTAAGGGTTTTGCTTCGATTCTCTGGAAAGACGGTTCAAGGGAAAGAGAAGCCGCGGAACTTATGAAAATTACCGCGGAAGATCTTTTACGTTTCGGCGTATGCGATAAAATAATCGCGGAGCCTGACGGAGGCGCGTCAAAAGACATCGGTTTAACCGCGAAAAATATAAACTCGTTCCTTACAGATACTGTAGCAAGATTGATGAAAGAAGATTTTAAAGGTTTACCCGAAAAACGCTATAAAAAATTCCGTAAAATCGGAGTGTTTACAGAGTAATAAATGGAAATAAATTATTCTAAAACTTTATTGCTGATTATCGACGCGCAGAATGATTTTTGCCCGGGCGGAGCGTTAGCGGTTAACGATGGAGATATTGTTATAAAACCGTTAAATGAGCTTAGCAACAATTTTGCCGCGAAGGGGGGGCGTGTCGCGGCTACTCAGGACTGGCATCCCGAAGGGCATATTTCATTCGCGTCTGTTCACAGCGGTAAAAATCCCGGCGATATAATCGATACGCCTCTTGTAAAAGGGCAGGTGCTTTGGCCGTGTCATTGCGTTCAGGGGACAAAAGGCGCGGATTTTCATGAGGCTCTGGATTTAAACCCTATTTCCGCGATTTTTAGAAAAGGCTGTAATAAAGACATAGATTCCTATTCCGCGTTTTTCGAAAATGACAGAAAAACAAAGACCGGTCTTGAAGGTTATCTTCGCTCACTCGGTATCGAAACTGTTGTAATGGGCGGTCTTGCCACCGATTACTGTGTGTTTTACAGCGCGATGGATTGTAAAAAATCAGGTTTTAAAACGATTATTGTGGGTGATGCTGTCAGAGGCGTGGGCATCCCTGAAGGTTCGGTAAAAAAAGCCATATCAGAAATGAAAACAGCGGGTGTAAATTTCTGCGTTTCCAAAGAACTGCTGGAAACATATGATTGATAATTCGGCATTATTTACAGATTTTTATTCGCTTACCATGGCGCAGGGTTACTGGAAAAACAACCGCGCGGAAAATTCTGTATTCGAAATGTTTTTTCGCCATCAGCCTTTCGACGGAGGATATTCAATCTTCGCCGGTCTTGGAACTTTGCTGGAAAAAATAAAAAATTTTGTATTTTCTGACGACGATATTGAATTTTTAAAAAGCCAAAAAATATTCGAAAACGGTTTTACCGATTTTCTTAAAACATTTCGTTTTAACGGAACGCTCTGGGCGATGGATGAAGGGACGGTTGTGTTTCCGCATGAGCCGCTTATTAGGGTTGAAGGCAATCTGATTGAATGTCAGATAATCGAAGGGCTGATACTTAATGTTATTAATTTCCAGTCTTTAATAGCGACAAAAGCGCGCCGCGTCTGGCTTGCTTCCGGCAGGGGAAATGTGATGGAGTTCGGTTTAAGACGCGCTCAAGGGCCGGACGGAGCGATTTCAGCCTCGCGCGCGGCATACATCGGCGGAGCTCAGGGGACAAGCAATACGCTTGCAGGAAAAATTTTCGGTATTCCTGTTATGGGGACAATGGCGCATTCGTGGATAATGTCGTTTGAAAGCGAGGAAGAAGCGTTTCAAGCTTATGCCGATATATACCCTGACAAATCTATTTTTTTAATTGATACATACGACACATTAAAAAGCGGCATACACAGCGCGATTAAAGTTGGAAATAAACTTGCGGATCAGGGGAAGGTGTTTGGAGTCCGTCTTGATTCGGGCGATATTCAATACCTGTCAACAGAAGTAAGAAAGATTCTTGATAATGCCGGATTAAAAAACGCGTTTATAACGGTTTCCAACGACCTTGATGAAAATATAATAGAAATGCTTGTTAAAGACGGAGCGCCTGTGAACACATGGGGAGTTGGAACTCGTCTTGTAACAGGCGGAAGCGCCGCCGCTTTTACAGGCGTGTATAAACTCGCCTCCATTCAGGGAAGAAAGGGCAATATGCCTGTTATGAAATTTTCAGATAATCCTGAAAAGACAACAAACCCAGGCGTTAAGCAGGTTTGGCGCATTAAAGATAAAAACGGTTTTGCGGTCGCGGATGTTCTGGGCATTGACGACGAAGATGATGTATTAAAAGACGGCGGACATTATTGTTTCTGGCATCCGTCCGCGGATTACCGCCATTTTAAGCACACAATTGACGGAAAAGCCGAGCCTTTGCTGAAAAAACGCATAGACAAAGGCGCAATTACGGCGGAGCAGTGTTCGTTAGATGAAATAAAAGCGCGCTGTGAGAGCGATCTGGAAACTTTCGATTCAACATATAAAAGACTTTTGAATCCGCATATTTACAAAGTGTCCGTTACAGACAGGCTTCGCGCCTTAAAACTGGAATTGATTCAAAAACACCTGGGAAAAAGACAAATTTAATATAACTTTCCAATAAAAATATAAAAAATCTTAATTAGGCGCAAATAAAAAAAATTGATCTTTTTAGTATTATGCGCTACTATGTAACTGCATACATTCGCATAATTAAAAATTCTTGCATGTCGCTTATTGTATTTCAAAAAGAGGGCGAAGGATGAGTAATATAAATTTCTACGAATCTAAGGATATTTCCATCAAATCTCTTGAGAGTATCTTAAACAGCATCGACGCGATGATTTATGTTACAGTTCCCGATACAGGAGAAATTCTTTTTGTTAATAAGCAGTTAAAAAGTTTTTTTGGACAGAAGGATGACAATTTTAACGGACAATTCTGCTACAAATTATTCAGGGGATTTGACAAAATGTGCGGGTTTTGCCCGTGTTTTCATCTTGACAATGATCCTGATCACATTTTTATGTGGGATGAATATGTAGAAAAATACAAACTGCATATCCGGCATTCCGATTTTTTAATTGACTGGCCAAACGGCGAGAAGGTACATCTTCAACATGCGGTTGATATTACGGAGCTTACCAACGCCAGAGAACAGGCGGAGCAGAGCAGTAAGTCAAAGAGTATATTTCTTTCGCACATGAGCCACGAGATACGCACTCCGATGAACGCAATCCTTGGAATTGCGGAGATACAGCTTCAAAAAGAGAATTTACAGCCTGATACATGCGAAGCGTTCGGCAAAATTTATGAATCAGGCGATCTTTTACTTAATATAATAAACGATCTTCTTGATCTTTCAAAAATTGAATCAGGCAAATTGGAAATATTTCCCGTTAATTATGAAATTCCAAGTTTAATTAACGATACTACGCAGTTAAACCGGCTTCGCTATGAAAGTAAACCGATAGAATTTTCAATTCTTTTGGATAAAAAAACTCCCATAAAACTTTTCGGTGATGTTCTTCGCATTAAACAGATTTTAAATAATATTCTTTCTAACGCTTTCAAGTATACCGATGAAGGAAAGATTGAATTTTCCATACACTGCGAAAACATGAAAGATCCTGAAGATATTATGCTTGTATTTCGTATAAGCGACACGGGGCAGGGTATGACCGTCGATCAAATACCGAAACTTTTTGAAGAATATACGCGCTTTAACCTTGAAAAAAATCAGACGACAGTCGGAGCGGGTCTTGGAATGAGTATAACAAAACGTCTTATAGACCTTATGGACGGACAAATAATTGTTGAAAGTAAAATCGATAAAGGCAGTACATTTACGGCGCGCATTCCGCAAAAACGCGCCGGGATAGAGGTATGCGGCGATTTATTAATTAATAAACTAAAAAATTTTACTTTTCACAGCACTTCGATAATGAAAAAAGTGCAGTTCCTGCGCGAATATATGCCTTATGGAAGAGTGCTTGTTGTGGATGATGTAGAATCAAATATTTATGTCGCTAAGGGGATGTTGATTCCGTACGGTTTAAAGATAGACACCTCTTTCAGCGGCTTTGAAGCGATAGAGAAGATAAGAAACGGAAATGTATACGATATTATTTTTATGGATCACATGATGCCGAAAATGGACGGCATCGAAGCCGTTAAAATTATCCGCAAGATGGGATATACAAATACGATAATCGCCTTAACCGCCAACGCCATTCTAGGCAGGGCGAAAATGTTTTTACAAAACGGTTTTGACAGTTTTTTATCTAAACCAATCGATTCGCGCGAACTTGATTATTTATTAAATAATTTTATTAAGAACAGAAAACCGCAGGAAATTGTTGAAGCCGCCAGAAATGTATCTGTTGAAGACCGGATATTGAATAATAATAAAAATAATCAAATTAATGAGACGATTCTGGAAAATATTTTTGTTAAGGATGCGCAAAAAGCCGTAAACATACTGGAAAAAATTAAAATAAATGATTCAGAAATCGAAACATATATTACAACTGTCCACGGAATGAAAAGCGCTCTGGCGAATATCGGAGAAAATGATCTATCCGCGATTGCGTTAAAAATGGAAAATGCCGGAAAGCGATGGGATTTTGATATGCTGTTAAATGAAACTTCGGCTTTTATTAACGCGTTAAAATCACTGATTCTAAAATACAAAACCGTTGAGGAAACAGAAAACGGTGAAATACCGTCTGAAGACCTTGTGTACTTGCAAAATAAATTAGCGGACATTAGAACAGCCTGCCTGTTACTGGATAAAAGGTCAGCTAAAAAAGTGATAAATGAATTAAAAAACACCGTCTGGCCGAGACGCATTAAATCCGTTGTAGACGAACTTTTTATGCATCTGCTGCACAGCGATTTTAAAGAAATGGTAAAACTTGTAGACGAATTCGGCAAATAGCATTTTTAATATACTCATGTTATAATATAGATATGAACACTATACAAATAAACTTTATAAAAACACAAGAAACAATTACCTGTGAATACGGAATAAAAGCCTCCGATCTAATCGATCATTTTAAAATTCCACGCGAACAAATAGCGGCTGTAAAAGAGAATGACGAAATCCGTCCGCTTGGAACATCGTTTCTGGTTAACGCGAAGGTTGAGCCTGTTATTCTAGATTCGCGCGACGGTGTTATGATCTACAGGCGCACTCTTTCGTTTGTTTTAGCGATTGCCGCGCGTAAAATTTATCCCGACGACGGTGTATATGTGGGACATTCGCTTGGTAACAGTTATTATTATACGTTATCCTCAGGCGATAAACCGAAAGAAGATGATCTAAAAAAACTCAACGAAGAGATGAAAAGACTTGTAAAAGAAAATCTTCCCATTTCCTTTAAATATCTTGGATACGAAGAAGCGGTTCAGTTATTTAATAAGTACAATCAGACCGATACTGCCCTGCTGCTTGAACATAGAAGCTCCTCTTATATCAAGGTTAATGAATGTAACGGCTACATGGATATATATGTTCAGCCGCTTCTTGACCGTACCGGACTTCTCAACGCCTTTGAAATAATGCCGTATCAGGACGGATTTCTGCTGCGCTTTCCCGGTTTCAGCAAGAGGAAAGATATAGGACCTTTTGTTGACGAGCCTCAGATTTTCCGCGTTTACAGCCAGTATAAAGACTGGGGAAAAATAATCGGCGTTCGCGTGGTCGGTGAGTTGAACTCGCGTATTACAAACAGAAAAATTCTGGATTATATAAGAATCGCCGAAGCGCATCAGGCGAGGATGATGGGAGATATCGCGCGCAAGGTTTATGAAAAACGTGATGAAATTAAAATGGTGCTTATCGCCGGTCCTTCAAGTTCAGGAAAGACAACAAGCGCGAAACGCCTTGAAATCGAGCTGATGGTCTCTGGGCTTAAACCAATCATGATCAGCCTTGACGATTATTACAGGGGAAATGACGAAACGCCCAAAGACGAAAACGGAGAGCCCGATTGGGAATGTCTCGAAGCGCTTGACGTGCCGTACCTTAACGAACAGCTTCAAGCTCTGTACCGCGGAGAAGAAGTAACTCTCCCTGTATATGAATTTAAAACAGGAAAACGCAAGGAATCGGGCGGAAGAAAAATAAAACTTGGAAAGGAAAACATATTAATTGTTGAAGGCATCCACGGTTTGAATGACGCTCTTACCCATTCAATAGAGCGAAGCACAAAGTTTAAAATTTACATCTCCGCCCTTACGCAGTTAAATCTTGACGACCACAACCGCATCCCGACAAGCGATAACAGGCTTTTAAGACGCATGGTGCGCGATTCGCAGTTTAGGGGAATGGAAGCTGCAGGCACTATTAAAATGTGGCCGAAGGTGCAGGCAGGCGAGCGCAAGCACATCTTCCCGTTTCAGAATTTATCCGACGCCGCGTTTAACTCGGCGCTTGATTACGAATTGTCTGTTTTAAAATATTACGCCGACCCGTTGCTGCGCGCGATAAAACCCGGAAAGGCGGAATACGCGGAGGCTGTAAGGCTTTTATCCTTCCTTGAAAACTTTACTCCGATCCCGCCGCAATACGTGCCGGGAACAAGCATCCTGCGCGAGTTTATCGGGGACAGCGAGTTTAAATACTAATTACAATCCAAGCGCGATGGCTATTTGTGATTTGTAGTCCCTGCTTGAAATTTTATCTTTTAAATAATCTGAAATAATTTGTTTTACGACCGGGGGGAAGGCGTTCCAGTAGCGTTCAGGCCATGCGCCCATCTCTTCGCGAAGGCTTTTGTCCACAGACTCTTTCATTTCGCCGTGGGAGAATGACACAAACTGATCTATCATGGAAAGAAGCGCCTCAGGCGGCAGACCTGAATTGTTTTTGGTTCCGCTGAATTGATCCGGGAGCCATGCCTGGCATAACTCGTTTATCTGGGCGTCGTTTAATTCAGGCGCGTGTTCCTTAAGCAGTTTGATGATCATCTCCTGAATGGACCTTCTCATGCTGTCTATACTGCCGCCTACGCCTGAGTTTATTTTCTCCGTGATCTCTTTCGCCATTTTTTGAGGATCGGGGATATTGCCGATTGTGTTGAATACTGTCAGATCGCGTCTTCGTCTTGTTACGGCTTCCGCCAGAGCTTCTATCGATGCTTCATCACTGTGATTAAGAATGTAATCAAGCGCCTGCAGCAGCCGTGGATCTGTCATTAATGAAATTAGACTTTTTTGGTGATATAGTCGCTTTTAAGGCACCTTGCGCAAATTTTTAATTTCATGGTCGTGCCGCCTAATTCGGTTTTTACATTTACAAGATTGGGCTTCCATGTCCTGCGTGTACGATTTTTGGCATGGCTGACCTTATTGCCCGTGATTGTATGTTTTCCGCAAATATCACATGTTCGTGACATATTTTCCTTCCTTCGTAAAAAGCCCGGAGGGCATTAAATCTACTTTAGCCATATATACCAAAAATCGTAATAAATGTAAAGCGCTTTTCGCTATTTTCCTATCCTAATCGAGTTAAACCAGGCATTCGTGTAGAGTTCCAGAGATTCGCCAAGGTCTTCTACAAGCTCTGTAATTACAAGTTCGTCCTCTGAATACAGGGAAACACCCTGTTTATAATACCTTGCCGGGAGGTTCACAGTAGCCGGAAGACCGAAAGTATCGACAAATTCGGCATAAATATCAGGTCTATGGATAAAATCGATGAATTTATGCGCCAAATCTATATTTCTGGCGTTTTTAAGGATGCACATATTGTCAATATAAGACGGTCCGCCTTCTTTCGGGATAAAGAAAACCGTATTCTCAAATAATTGGGGAATATCAGCGATTTCCTCGTAAATCGCCTCGGGAAAACCGTGGACAACCCAAAAATCACCGTTGGCATAACCCTTTCCGAAGGATTCAGCGTCAAATTTCACAAGATTGGGTTTCCATGAGCTATTGATATGATCTCTTGCGGCGGCAATATGAAACGGGTCTGTAGTGTTTACGGACATACCCAAAAACGCAAGCGCGCCGCCCAGAACCTCGCGCATATCGTCAAGCATTGTCATACGGCCTTTAAGATCGTCTCTTTCAAATATAGACCAGCTTCGTTCGAAATACGGCACTTTTTCCGTATTTACGATGACGCATGCCGCGCCGTAAAAATATGGGACAGAATATTCCATGTCCGGATCGTAACTTGCTATTTTCAATACTTCCGGATCGATATTTCCAAGATTAAACATTTTTGATTTATCAATTTGTTCCAGCATACCCTGGCGCATCATAATCGGAACATAATCTTTAGACGGGAAAACGACATCATAACCGCCCCTCTTCCCCTGAGTCGCTTTGAGTTTTGCGTACATATCTTCGTTAGATGCAAATTCGTCATAAATCACTCTGCAATCGTATTCTTGTTCAAATTTTTCTATCACTGACGGCGGCGTATAATACGTCCAGTTGTAAATATACAGCCTTTCTTTTGAACTACAGGAAATAATGGCGGGCATGAAAAGCGCCGCCATAACCGCAAGATAGATGATGTTTCTTTTTTTCATCATACAACCTCCTTAGCAGATATGGCGGTTTACGGCGTTCACGCGGGTGCAATGCCGTAAACCGCTGCGATAAACGGCGTTTTAACGCCGCTTATCGTTAAAATATGCGCCGTTTTTTCGGCGTATATTTTATAGTTAATCCCCAATTCTTATTGAGTTAAACCATGCGTCATTGTAAAGATCAAGCGCCGAACCAAGATCAAACTTGATTTCCACATCCGCCAAATCTTCAGCCGAGTACCATGACGGCCCTTCCTTGTATTGGCGGGCAGGTACGTTAGCTGTTGCCGGGAAACCGAACGCGTCGGCAAACTCGGCGTATATTTCAGGTCTGTGAATAAAATCGATAAACTTGTGCGCAAGTTCTATGTTCTTTGAACCCTTTAAAATGCACATACTGTCGATATAAGCGGGTCCGCCTTCCTTTGGGAAGAAGAAAACAGTGCTCGCCATCATTCTTGGGTCTTCGGCGATTTCTTCAAAAACCACTTCTGGATACCCCTGGACTACCCAGAATTCCCCGTTCGCAAAACCTTTCCCGAACGCGTCAGCGTCGAACTTAACAAGGTTTGGTTTCCATGACTGGTTTATTAAATCTCTGGCTTCGATTATCTGAGATTGATCGTCGGTATTAACCGAATAGCCGAGGAACGCCAGAGCGTCTCCCATTACTTCGCGCATGTCGTCTAACATTGTCATACGGCCTTTTAAATCTTCTCTTGCGAAAATTGACCAGCTTCTTTCAAAGTTCTGAACTCTTGCCGTATTTACTATAATGCCCGCCGCGCCAAAGTAATACGGGACGGAATAATCCATGTTGGAATCGTATTTCGCGAAATCCAGAACAACAGGATCGACATTTGCAATATTGGGAACAAGCGACTTATCAATTTTTTCCAGCATATTTTGATGTATCATTATTTCTACATAATCCGCCGACGGGAATACAATATCGTATCCGCTGCCTCCTGATTTGAGTTTTGCGTACATATCTTCGTTAGATGCAAATTCATCGTAAATAACCCTGACATTGTACTCCTTCTCAAATTTTTCGATGACAGTTTCCGGCGTGTAATAAGTCCAGTTATAGATGTAAAGGCGCTCTTTTTTTTCGCATCCTCCCATCGCAAACAGGACAAGACCCATCACAAGCATACCAATGAAAAATTTTCCTTTAAAAAATTTTTCAATAGACCGCTTTCCGTTTTTTGAACGCGAATCTCTTTGAGTCAAGCCCGAGATCGCGCCCGAATTGGGTAGTTCCATCTTTTCCTCCCTCACGTTTTCCATAATTTCCTCCATAAAATTTATTTAAAAAATATTTCTAAAGAAATATTTTTTATTTCGCAGCGATATATTTAAGGAATTTCCTTAAAAAGACGCATAATATGACAGTTCCCAATATCATGACCACAGAAAGCGCGCTGATTAAAGGGGTTATGCCGCCTTTCCTTGTAATAGCGGAATATATAAAGATGGGCAGGGTAGAAGAGCCGGGTCCCGCCACAAAGAATGTAATCACAAAGTCTTCCAGCGACAATGTTATGGCGGTTAACATGCCGGAGATAATACCCGGCATGCAAATGGGAAGCGTAACTTTAAAAAGCGTTTCCCTTTCGCTCGCTCCAAGATCCGCTGCGGCTTCTATAATGGAAAAATCAAATTCATCCAGGCGCGCCATTACCATCAGAAAAACAAAAGGCAAGTTAAATGTTGTGTGGGCGACGTATATTGTAAAAAGCCCGAGAGGAATTCCAATACCGGCGAAGAAAATGGAAAGCGAAACGCCGATTATGATTTCAGGCAGAATCATCGGCAGAAAGGAAACTGTTTGAACATATCCGCGCATTCTGAACTTGTACCAGCTAACTCCTATCGCCCCGATTGTACCGAGAACGGTGGCGGTCGCCGCGGAAGACACCGCTATTACAAGGCTGTTCCTTAAAGCGCGCCATAATTCGCGCGAGCTAAAAAGCCTTTCGTACCACCGGAAAGAAAATCCTGTCCATGTCATGCTTGTGGAGCCGTTGAATGAATATACAACAAGAACCACAAGCGGCAGAAAGAGAAAAACAAGGGTAAACGCAAGCACGGTCTGCGACATTGAAAAACGCTGTTTAAAAGCGCGTTTTGCGTGTCTTGCCGCCTCTCCTTGATTTTTTAAGGGTCTTAAAGAGGTGACAATTTTTGCTGCAAGACTAGCCATTGGCAGCCTCCGCGTGTTTCTGCGCCTTTACTTCCCTTTTTTTGGAAGCGTCTTTCTTCTGTATATACATCATCCAAAGAACGCCGATTGTTGTAACAACTGTAAGAACCATGGAAATCGCGGCGGCGCGCGGCCAGTTACGCGATTTTAAAAGCTGGTCGGCGATTATGTTTCCAAGCATATAGGAATCTTTGCCGCCGACAAGAAGCGGGACAGCGTAGGCGCCGAAGATGGGTATAAAAGTAAATAACACAGCGGTAAAAATGCCGCCGCGGATATTCGGCAGAAGTATTTTTATCATTGAGGTGATCTTGTTCGCTCCAAGATCGCGCGCAGCTTCCAAAAGAGAAAAATCGAATTTGTCGATTGTTGAGAATAACGGCAGGATGGCGTATGGCAGGTACATATAAACCAGAACAAGGATAACGGCTTTTTGATTGTAGAGGAACGGGATAAAATCGTTAATTATTCCCAAGCGTAAAAGAGTGTCATTCAGAAAACCGTTGTTGCCTAAAATGGTCATCCACGCGAAAACCCTTATTAAAAAATTTGTCCAAAAGGGGATGATAATAAGCAGCAGTAAAAGGGTTTGATGTTTGCTTTTCGCCATGCAGTACCCGCACGGAAGCGCGAATAAAATTGTAATTATTGTCGCTACCAGAGAAGTTACAACTGTCCGCAGAGTTATGTGCAAAAATACAGGGTCTGCAAGGTAGCGGTACGCTTCAATCGAGAATTCGTTTTCTACGCCGCCGTACAGCCCCTTTTTCATGAAACTGTAAATAATGATAATTATAATCGGCGCGAGGAAGAAGAGAGTAAACCATGCTGCCATCGGGGAAGAGTAGAGCGGGCCAAGATTTCTGACCTTACTTCTACTCATGATTTTACCTCGACAATATAGCCGTCTAAGGCGCTCCATGAAAGATAAACCGAATCCTTCCAGCGGATGTCAGGACCTTCGTCAGAATAATTCGCGTGCTGTTTAATTACGCGAATGAGCGTATTGTCAACCTTTACATAGAATTTAGTCTGAAAACCAGAATATATCGGCTCGTCTACGATTCCCTGAAAAAGATTTATATCGTCGCGTTTTGTAGCGGGTTTTTCTTTTGTGATGCTGATCTTTTCCGGTCTTATGGTAAAGCTCACCTTTTGCCCGGCGTGTATTTCATCAACGTCTGTTACTTTTATTTTTCCAAGTTCGGGGATTTCAACTTCCGCCATATATTCCGTTACATCTTCATAATCGTTAAGTTTGTATTTTTCCACATGCGTTATAGTACCGTCAAAAAGATTTGTTTCTCCGATAAAACGCGCGACAAAATCGGTAGACGGGCTTTCATAAATTTCATGCGGCGTGCCGATCTGCAGAATGTCGCCCTGATTCATTACCGCGAGGCGGTCGGAAACTGAAAGCGCTTCCTGCTGATCGTGGGTAACATAGATAAATGTGATGCCGATTTCATCGTGGATACGGTCTAGTTCTATAAGCATGTGCTGGCGCAGTTTTGCGTCTAACGCAGAAAGCGGCTCGTCTAAAAGAAGTACGCGCGGCTCGTTGATAAGAGCGCGGGCAATCGCCACGCGCTGTTTCATTCCGCCCGACAGTTGGTTCGGTTTTTTATCGGCGTGGCCTTCGAGGCTTACAAGTTCAAGGTACTGTTCAACTTTGCTTTTAATTTGCGCGGGTGTTTCACCTTTTAATCTTGGAGAAAAGGCTACGTTCTCGAACACGGATAAATGAGGAAAAAGCGCGTAATTTTGAAATACAGTATTGGTTGGACGTTTGTTCGGAGGCAATGAAAGCACATCGTCGCCGTCAAGGGTGAGCGTCCCGACATCGGGCGCTTCGAACCCGGCAATTATGCGCAGCAAAGTAGTCTTTCCGCATCCAGACGGTCCCAATAGGGAAAAAAATTCTCCCTTTTTTATCTCAAGGCTCACATTCTTGAGCACTTCGAAATCACCAAAAGATTTGCAAATTCCCCCGATGACAACATTGCTTCCTATCAACTGATTACTTCCAGCCTCCCATACAGAACAAATATGTTTATAGCCAACAATGGGGCTTTTTTAAAATATTGTCAATAGATCAATTTTAGTATTCCACTTTCCATAAAAAAAGACCATGCGGCGGCAGGGTAGGGCCTGCCCGGGAGCGCTCGCCTGAGGAGATAATTTCACGCAATTTTTCAGGCGGCGCGGTTTTCTCTTCATAGTAGAGGAAGGTTCCTGCTACGGAGCGTACCATATTTCTTAAGAAGGCGTTGGCGCGGATTTCAAAGATAAGGCTGTTTTTTTCCATGTAAAAATAAGCGCTGTAAACATACCTGTTTTTTGATTTGCTTGTGTCTCCGGCGCCCGCGAAGACGGAGCAGTCTGTTTCTCCAAAGAGGAGCCTTCCGTAAGCGTTTAGAAGTTCAACGCGCGGATAGCGGAACAAGCGAAGGTTGTAGCGGTTTTCATGCGGTAAAAGCGGGCGCAGGGGACTGCAGATAAATTGATAGCGGTACAGCCGCGCCTTTGCGCTGAAACGGGCGTGGAAATTGCCGTCCGCTTCTTCCGCCTGAATAACCCGCACGTCAGAGGGAAGAAGCGAATTAAGAGCGTGGGTAAAACGCTCAGGTTGAATAGTGTCGATATTTGTGTAAAAATTGGCTGTCTGCCCCGCGGCATGAACGCCTGAATCTGTTCTGCCTGAACCTGTCAGATTTACAGAATAGCCGTGCATTTTTTCGAGAGCTTTTTCGATTACACCCTGCACAGTGCGCTCGCTGTCCTGCCTTTGCCAGCCGCAGAAACCGGCGCCGTCGTAGGCGATTGTAAGTTTTATATTTCTGCCTTCGTTCATTTAACAGCGCTTCTATTGTTCGTTTTCGGAAAGCTCGGCGTTAATGGTGTCGTATAGTTTTCTTGCGTGTTCAAGGAAGGCGCCGGGTTTGTCCTTTGACGATTTACCCATACCGAAAAGTTTCGCTATGGTTCTTCGCGCTTCTTCCAGAGTTAATTTTCTTTCAGCTTCGTCATGCGCGGGACCGTATTTGTAACGAAGGAAAGCGCACATGTACAACATTCCTTCATACGAATAATTTTTATCTGTATCGGGACCGAATATTTTTATGCCGGAAAGCGTTTCCCTGCCTGATTGTTCGCGCGAAAGAGCTTCGTTGTAAAGATACTGCGACTTACGGCGGAAGAGATCTGCCAGCCAGTCGTAATGCTGATCCGGAAATTTATTATGAAGTTCGTCAACAAGCCACGCGCAGCGAATCGCGGCGAGCCCCTGCTTGATTGTAGGGGAGGCGTTTTTATTAAAATAGTCGTAACAGCGCAATGTTAAAAAAAACGACGCTGCGCCGTCCATTAATGTGCGGTTTTCATGGAATTCAACGCCGGGAAAAACCAGAAGAGTTTCCTGCATGCGTTTTTCAACCTCACTTCTTACTGTTTGCGCGTTTTCTTTCGGCAGATTCGGGAAGTCGCCTTCCATGGACGCGTACCAGCATTCGGGACAGACGATTGAATAATACACAAGCGGAAAAATCTGCCCGTATTTGGCGGAAGGTTCGTAAAGGCGGTGCAGTTCATCTGTCAATTTTCCGGCGATAAGCCTTCCGCCGCCTGAAAGAAGCTCTTCTTTTTTGAAAGACGCGCCGCATGAAGGGCATTGAAATTCCTTCTTTGATTGAAAAGTAATTTTTAATTCTTTTTCATCATCTGTCTGGTTCTTTCCCATAATGTTTATACCCTTTCAAGCACTATCATGGCTATTGCATTCTCTCTTTCATGCGAAAGAGAAATATGTACTTTGTTCGCGCCGGATTTTTCAAACGCCTTCTTTGCCGTTTCTAATAATATTATATCCGGTTTTCCGTTTTCTTTGTTGCATACATTAATATCTTTTAACGATATATGCGAAAGCCCTGTCCCTAACGCTTTTCCAAACGCTTCTTTGGCGGCAAATCTTGCGGCAAGCGTAAGGGCGGCGCTGTTTTTGCGCGAGGAAGCAAGGGAGAGTTCATCCGAATGAAAATATCTTTCCAGCAGTTTTTCGTCAGCAAGCCAGCGTTCCATGCGGTTAATCTGCACAATATCAACTCCGATTCCTGTAATCATTCTCTGATGTCTCCGGTTAATTCCGCCGTACCTGCCGCTCCGGTTTCTTCAAGCGAATCAGAAATAATCTGCCGAGGAATCTCCTGCCTCTCGCGGACAATTCTTCGGATTATGCCGCGGTACTCCAGCATATTACTGCCGTGAATGGAAATTAAATGATTTTCATTTATTATATTTACCATGATGGAAAAACTTTCATTACGCCCGTCAAGATTAATTATTTCTGTATTGAAGTCAAGGTGAGTATCCAAAATACTGCCGGGGCCGTCTGCGACTACGCTTGCCGGGATTAAAGTCTGAGAAATCAATTCATATCCTTCCGCGATTGTCCCCTGAAAAACCGGAAAAACAGAAATGTTACGCGTCACTCTCTGATCAAGGAACATGGGTATGTCTATGGGAAGCACTGTTATTTCCAGAGGTTCAATTCCAAGAGCGCTTCCCTTTTTGCGGATTTGCACCGGAACCCTGTAGTTGCCTGTGTTTGTATATCTTCCAAGATCGATAAAAGCTTCGACATCGTCTTCCATAATTTGCTGTATCTGGGCGGATTCACCGCGCATCGAAATTCTGACCGCTCTCGCGAAAAAACTTGCCGGTAATAAAGTTTCGCTTGGTTCGACAAGAAGCGGCGCAGTGAAAAATCTTGCTTCCAGGGTATTCATTCTGTAGAAAACGGCGATAACAATCGCCGCCGCGAGGGAGAGAACCTTAACAGGCCATTTTTCGATGATTATCGAGATTAATTTCGCCCTAGTCAACAAGAACCTCCCTTTCTTCGTTTTCAGACGAGTCTTTTTGATTCGACAACAGCGACGATTCTTTTCTGCTTCCCTTATCCAAAAGTTCTTTTAATTTGCGCGTAACTTCCGCTGTTGATAAATCGTAATAAAGTTTTGAATCGTAAGCCAGCGAGATCGCTCCTGTTTCTTCGGATACGACAAGAATCACAGCGTCAGACTGTTCCGCCATGCCGAGGCTCGCTCTGTGGCGGGTTCCGAAATTCTTGCGGATATCCTGCCTCTCGGAAAGAGGTAAAAAGCAGCCTGCCGCGGATATTTTCGCGCTCTGAATAACCATCGCGCCGTCGTGCAGAGGGCCGTCAAATTCGTACATCGCGACAATCAGCCCGGAAGATATTTCCGCGTTTATTCTTGTTCCCGTGTCCGTTATGTGTTTTAAATTGATCTTGCGCTGAAAGACGGCGAGCATACCGCGTCTTTTTTGAGATAACAGTTCAGCCGCCGTAATGATAGCGTCCAGTTTTCCGATTTGAACAGCGGCGTTCGGTCTGAAAAATTCTGTCTGCCCGAGGCGCATGAATATTTTTCTTAGCTCCGGCTGGAAAACAATGGCGATGGCGATAAAAAGCCCGGGCGCTATTGTCGTGAGAACCCAGCGCAGAGTGGTCAGATTAAAAAGAAACGCTATTCCGTAAACAAGGGCGAGGAAGCCTGCGCCTTTCACAAGCGGTAAAGCCTGGGTCTTCTCAAGGAGTTCATAACCTTTGTAAAGGATAAAAGCCAGAAGCGCCACATCCAGAACAGGGCGGATGAAGTCGTAAATTGAACCGAGCCATTGGAACCAAGCCATTATGTCACTATATCATGAGGAATAAGTATTGCTCAAGTATTGATAAAATGCGGCTAATATTGATTTTTAATTGTATTAGCTATGCTTTTAGCATCAAGATTATTAACCGCGAGGAGTTCTTCTCTTGTCCCGAGCGCTTTATCATCTTCCATGAAATGAGCTTGCGCTGCCATGATTATAATTTTTGATTTTGTATTATATTTTGCGGCAATACAGGCGGCGTATTCGCCGAAGCCGCCTTCGCGCATTCCTTCTTCGATAAAAACCGTTAATTTATAGCTGTTTAATATATTGACAAGACTGTCTTCGTTAACAGGTTTTAAGAAGCGAAGGTTGTAAAGGTCAGCATCGATATTGTCTTGTTTAAGAAGAAGTGCCGCCTCGTTTGCTTCTTTGTAAAGGCTCCCTGTGAACGCCAGACAGACATTTGCGTTCTCGCTCTTAGAAACCCATACGCCACACCCCGTTTTAAGCGGCTGTGAAAACGCGGAAACTTCTTCGGGGCAGTACGCTTTTGGATAGCGAATAATAACAGGTCCGCATGTACCTGTATCTACCGCCCATTCAAGCATCAGACCCAGTTCCTTTCCGCTCGCAGGCGCCAGAATCGTGATATTAGGCGCGCTTCTAAAAAGCGAAATATCAAAAAGCCCCTGATGCGTTTCGCCGTCCGAGCCGACGAAGCCCGATCTGTCCAGCGCAAAAATGACTGGAAGTTTCTGGAGAGCCGTATCGTGGATCACTTGATCGGCGGCTCTTTGTAAAAAAGTCGAGTACATCGCGACAACAGGGCGCATTCCGTTGGCAGCAAGTCCAGCGGCGAATGTAACGGCGTGTTCTTCCGCGATACCGACATCGAAAAAACGTTTGGGAAACTCTTTGGAAAAAGCGCAGAGCCCTGCGCCTGTTTTCATGGCGGCTGTTATGGCGGCGATATTTTTATATTTTTTCGCGATTTCAACCATACACAAGGAAAAATATTCTGTAAAAGTTTTTCTTTTACTTTGATTTGACTGTTCTATGCCGTTGTCCACAGAGAAAGATCCTACTCCGTGATAGCTGTCAGGATCATCTTCAGCGTAGAGATATCCTTTGCCTTTGCGCGTATTTATATGGATGACTACAGGGTTGTTTAATCTCCTTGCGTCTTCCAGCACGTTAATTATTGTTTGAATATTATGTCCCGGAATGGGGCCAACATATTCAAAACCGAGATCCACAAAAAAATTGTCGATATAAAAGACGGCTTTTACCGCGCGTTTTAGTCTGACAACAAGATTAAAAAAAGCGTCTCCAAAAAAAGGAATTTTTTTTACCATCGTGTCAAAATGACGGCGGAAAGTTTGATACTTTGCTTTCATGGAAAGGCGGCTTAAATATTTGGAAAGTCCTCCGACATTGCTGCTGATAGACATTTTATTATCGTTAAGGATTACGATTAACGGAAGTCCAAGATGGCCGGCGTGTGAAAGCGCTTCGTAAGCGATTCCGCCTGTTAAAGCTCCGTCTCCTATTACAGCGACGGCGTAATTTTTCGCGCCTGACATTCTGTCCGCAGCTAAAAGCCCGAGCGCGGCGGAAATTGAAGTGGAAGCGTGTCCCGTGTTGAAAGCGTCGTGCGGGCTTTCGCTTCGTTTTGGGAAACCGGAAAGCCCGTTCTGTTTGCGAAGGGTAGAAAACGATTCAAAACGCCCAGTAAGCATTTTATGCGCATAACATTGGTGCCCGACATCCCAGACAATTTTATCATCAGGCGAATTAAAAACCCTGTGAAGGGCGATGCTGAGTTCCACAACTCCAAGATTCGACGATAAATGCCCTCCGTTATCTGAAACTGTAGAAACAATTTGTTTTCTGATTTCATCGGCAAGCTGATTCAATTCGCGTAATTTCATTTTTTTTAGATCGGAAGGCGTTTTTATCTTATTTAACAATAATGCTGATTCATGCATGTTTTTTAAACTTCGGTAGTGTAATTAATAATAAAACGTTCAAGATTGCGAAAGTCGTTCAGGTATTTGCGCCGTGAAGAACAAAGATCTTTTAATTCTGTAAGCATATTATGATCAACTTCGGCGGCAAGAGGAAGAAGATATCTTTCCGTTTCGTTTATATACCTTTCTACAAATTCAAGATTGTTTACAAAGCCAAGAGAAATCATATTGGAAATTCTGTCCGCCACTTTTAATATTTTGGCTTTTTTGGAGCCGCTTTCATAAATGCGGGTAAGAAACGCGGGTTTTGTTTCGCCGTGCCTGCGGGTCACTTCCTGAACAAGTTCGTAAACCGCATGGCTGTCAAAGTCGATTGACAATAGAATATTGTGGTTAAAATCAGGAATATCTTCCAGAACGTCATGGACAAGCGACGCTTTAAGCAAAATGGGGTCTATATATTTGTAATCGATTAGAATCGACATGGTATCAAGCTGATGGCGGAACATATTTCCGCCGCCTTCGCGCGATTTACCGATTAAATAAGTAGCTACCTGAATATACGGAGCAAGACGGGTGCCGCTGAGTTTATCAGTTTGTTCTGTATCCATTATAGATCCCTTAAATATTTCTCAAATTTTTCCGTGCGCAAAAGCGTTTCTTCCAGCTTTGTTTTTTGCTCGGCTACAAGATCGGCAGGCGCGTTTTTTACAAACTGTTCATTCGCAAGTTTCGCGCGCAATCCTTCGATGTATTTGCGGTCGCGCTCAAGATCGCCTGTAAACTTTTTCTTTAGCGCCTGAGTGTCTACCGCTTCTGCGACAAACACAAACACTTCAAATCCCGCGCCCGCCATTCCTATAGAACCTGAAGGTCGTTCCGTTTTGCCTGAAGAATCGATGGACAAATCGCCGATTCCAGCCAGCAGTTTGATAAGCCCTTCGTTTTCCCTGAACGGCTTTTCCAGCTCTCCGCCGGGACGCACAAGAACGCGCAGTTTCTTTTCCATTGTTATGGTACATTCGCTTCGCAGGGCGCGGATCATTCCAACCAGAGATTGAAGCGAAGCAAAATTCCTTTCTTCCGAAGGTGAATTGCGCGCTTCATTATACTCAGGATAACGCTCGCAGATCAATAACTTGGAACCCTGTTCTTTGATTCCCGATTTCTGAATTGTCTGATAGATTTCTTCCGTTACAAACGGCAGGAGCGGATGGAGCAGTTTCAGCGATTCGCAAAGAATGTCAAGAAGAACTGTAGTCGCGCGGTTTTTTTCATCATCGCTGGAAGGGGAATTTTCCGCGCCTTTCATGGAAAGTTTTGTCGCTTCAACGTACCAGTCGCAGAAATCATTCCAGAAGAACTCATAGGCTGTCTGCGCCGCGTCATTGTATCTGTAAGAAAGAAAAGCGTCTTTCATCGCTTTTGCCGCGCTGTTCAGCCGCGAATATATCCACATGTCCGCGGAGTTAAGGCGCGGATTATCAACTAACTTTCGCTCGTCCAGATTCATTAAAATGTAGCGGCTTGCATTCCACACCTTGTTGGCGAATTTTGAGCCAAGTTTAAATGAATCCTTGTCGGCAAGAACATCCTGCCCCTGGGCGCACATAAAGCTGAGAGTAAACTTCATCGCGTCCGCGCCGAATTCGTCAACAAGCTCTAACGGATCAAGACCGTTGCCGAGGGTCTTGCTCATCTTTCGTCCCTGTTTGTCCCTCACAAGCCCGTGAATGTAAATGTCTTTGAACGGCGCCTTGCCTGTAAACTCAAGACCCGCCATGATCATTCTTGCCACCCAGAAGAAAATAATATCGTACGCGGTGATAAGCGCTGTAGTGGGGTAGTATTTTTCAAGATCGGGCGTTGTACATCCCGGCTTATCCCAGCCCAATGTGCTGAAAGGCCAAAGCCAGCTTGAAAACCATGTGTCAAGAACATCGCCGTCCTGCGTAATGTTTTTACTTTTACATTCAGGACATTCCGTTATGTCGTTACGCGAAACTGTCAGTTTGCCGCAGTCCGCGCATGTCCACGCCGGGATGCGGTGTCCCCACCATAATTGGCGGCTGACGCACCAGTCGCGTATGTTTTCCATCCAGTGTTTGTATGTGTTCTCCCATTTTTTGGGATAAAATGTTATTTCGCCTTTTTTCCAGCAGTCTAACGCCTTGTCGGCTAACGGCTTCATGCGTACGAACCATTGCTCGGAAAGAAACGGCTCAATTATCGTGTGACAGCGGTAGCAGTGTCCTACAGAATGTTTTAAAGGCTCGTCTTTTACAAACCAGCCGCCTTCTGTTAAATCTTCGATTACAGCCTGCCTTGCTTTTTTTACATTAAGCCCTCGGTATTTTTCTGGAACGTTTTCGTTTAATGTTCCGTCGGGATTTAGAATGTTAATTACTTCCAGATTGTGTTTCTTGCCGAGTTCCCAGTCGTTCGGATCATGCGCAGGGGTAACTTTTAGCGCTCCTGTTCCAAAACCGCGTTCAACATAAGCGTCAAAAATTAAGGGAATGTTTCTGTCTGTCAGCGGCAATCGAAGTGTTTTTCCCTTTAAGGCGCAATAGCGCTCGTCTTCCGGGTGAACTGCAACAGCAGTGTCGCCTAACAGGGTTTCAGGGCGGGTTGTGGCAATCTCGATATATTTGTCTTTATCGTCAGTAAAGAAATATTTTAGATGATACATTTTTCCGGCTGTGTCTTCATGTTCTACTTCATCGTCGGATAACGCGGTGCCGCAGGAAGCGCACCAGTTTACAAGGTAGTTTCCCTTGTATAATAAATCGCGCTCGTAAAGAGTGACAAAAACTTCGCGCACAGCCCGCGAAAGACCTTCGTCCATTGTAAAGCGTTCTCTTTTCCAGTCAACGCTGACACCTATTTTTTCAAGCTGTTTTGTGATGATCGCGTGATGCTCTTTTTTTACCTGCCATGTATATTCCAAAAATTTTTCACGTCCCAAATCGCGGCGGCTTTTTCCCTGTTCTCTTAATTTGCGTTCAACTACATTCTGTGTCGCGATGCCGGCGTGATCGGTACCCGGCACCCAAAGAGTAGGCTCTCCTGTCATTCTATGGAAACGGACAATAATGTCCTGAAGGCTGTTGTTAAGACCGTGCCCGAGATGCAGAATGCCTGTTACATTGGGCGGCGGGATAACGACGACGAAAGGCTTTTTGCCGGATTCATTTTCGGTTTTCCCGCCTTCGCCGGGCGCGAAACAGCCGCCTTCTTTCCACATTTTATAAATGCGGTCTTCGAAGGAAGCGGGGTCGTATGCTTTCGCCAATTCTATAGACTTCATGAGACAATATTACATTTTTAAGAAAAATCAATCAACAGGAGCCTTTATAACCAACTCTTGCAAAAAATCCGCATTCCTGTTATCGTATAGCCCATGAGATATTTAACACCAGACTATTACATGGCGGACCCTTCAGCTCATGTTTTTAACGGCAGACTTTACATTTATCCTTCCCACGATTGGGAAAGCGGCATTCCGCAGAACGACTCAGGCGATCACTTTAATATGAAGGATTACCATGTTTTTTCCATGGACGATGTTGAAAACGGAGAAGTCACCGATCACGGGGTAATTCTCGATGTAAAAGACATTCCCTGGGCAGGCAGGCAGTTATGGGATTGCGAAGTCGCGTGCAAGAACGGCAAATATTACATGTATTTTCCTCTTAAAGACAAGAATGATATTTTCCGCACCGGCGTGGCAATCGCCGACCGTCCTGAAGGACCTTTTATTCCTCAGCCTGATCCGATGCGCGGAAGCTACAGCATCGATTATTCGATTCTTGAAGAAAACGGCGAATATTATTTCTATTTCGGCGGCATTTGGGGCGGACAGCTTCAGCGTTATAAGAATAATAAAGCGCTCGAAAACGGCGGAACATACCCTGCAAGCGATGAGCCGGCAATTTGCCCGCGCGTAGCAAAACTTGGCTCTGACATGCTTCAGTTTGCCGAGGAGCCAAAACCTGTAGTGATTCTGGACAAGAACGGCAATCCCATCACAGCCGGCGACAACAACCGCCGCTTTTTTGAAGCTCCGTGGGTACACAAATACAACGGTAAATATTATTTTTCGTATTCAACAGGCGACACTCATTTTATTTGTTACGCGACAGCCGACAATCCCTACGGACCTTTTTTATATCAAGGTGTTGTTCTTACCCCTGTCTGCGGCTGGACAACTCATCATTGTATTACAGAGTTTAAGGGTAAATGGTACCTGTTCCACCATGATTGCGTTCCTTCGGGAGGCAAGACTTGGCTTCGCAGTCTTAAAGTTGCGGAATTAAAATACAACAGCGACGGCACTATACAAACAATAGACGGCGGCGGGTATTGGGAAAACTAATACACTGAAAGGGAATAAAAAGTTGGACATAGAAAAAGCAAATAGAAGTCTTGAGGCAATCTTTGACAAAATGTACACCGATACTGATATAAAAGAACTGCAGGAATATAATAAACTTTTTAAAAAGAAAATTTCACTTTTTAAACGTTCATGGGCGGCGGCGTGGCTGTTTATGTACTACGATAAAAAAGAGACGCCTAATTTTATTTCGCAGCCGGATGCAAAGCGCGCGGCTGTTTCTTCCGTAAAATCAAAAGTTGATTATGAATCTGCGGATAAAAAGAATTCATCCGTGTCCGCCGAAATCAGCCTTAGCGAGGAAGAATCGAAGCGGCTTTTTATAAGCATCGGTAAAAACCGCCGCCTGTTTCCAAGAGAGGTTATTACGCTTATTATGACTAACACATCCAGCGCAAGGGAAGATATCGGTATAATTCGCATTCTGGACAATTATTCGTTTGTGCAGGTAAGGGATACAAGAGCCGACGAAATTATAGAAGCGTTAAACGGAATAAAATTCAGGGGAAGAACGCTGACTGTAAATTTCGCGAAACTTAAAACCGCCGAAAACGAATCAGAATGAAATAATCCTGAATAGATAAAGAGTTAAAAAAATAAAAATCAGATTCACTGCAATTCCGAGAACCATGACTATCCACGCGACAGCCTCCAGCGTGTACGCCTGCAGAGCGATTTTATTGGCAAGCTGTAAGGAAAATTCAGGCATAAAACCGAAACGTATAAGATCGTGATCCGCTCTCAGCTTTCTCGCGCTCCATGAAAATCTTCTGTAAAGCAAAGTGAATAAAAAACCCGGCGGAAAAATGGGAAGGATCGGAATAAATACAGAGACTAACGCTGTGATTACTGTCAGGCGGAAGGCGGGTCTGTCGAGGTAGGAGGACGCGATATAAATTAAAGCCATTACGCCGATTACAATCGATACAGGAGTGATGTTGTTCCAATATTCGTTTCGCGTTCTCGCGGCGCGAATGATCGAGGCATGAAGCTGCTCATCCGGGCAATTATAAAAAATAACCATTAGCGGCTGATCGTTTTCTGTTACGAAATTTAATCTATTGTCAGTTGTTTTTAATCTGCCGCCGATAAAAACTTTCGTTCCTTCCGTAATGGCGGAAATGCGGTTCCATTTAATCTGCTCAGGCTCATGCGGAAGTCCAGATCCTTCATGCACCGGCAGAAGGTAGCAGTTTGTTTTTTCCAAAGAGACCGGTATAGTTAAATCATCGCCCTTAACCCAAAGAATGCGTCCGTCTGTTATAGATTCGATACCGCCCGTAAAGCGGAAAATGCCGCCGTCTTCGTTAAGCCTGCGGTAAAGGCTGTATTCCAAAACCGGACGAAGCCGTAAGTTATTAAATATATTTCTGAATTTTCTCCATTTGTAACGGCTGATGAAACCTCCCGTTATGGGAAGTATCGCGAAGAAGAGGAATACTATTAATAAAATGACTAGAACAATTGAAAGCCTCGTGTTATCATCCCTCCATGAATAATGAAAAAATACAAAATATAGTTGTAGGTCCGGTTGCCACCAACTGCTGGATATACGCATACGCAGACAATAAAGCCGCCGTTATAGATCCCGGAGATGAAGCGGATGCGATTATCAGCGCGATTAATAAATCATCTCTTACGCCTGTTTATATTTTACTTACTCACGGGCATTTTGACCATATCTGCGCGTCACAGCAAATAGCGGACGCTTTCTCGGGAATAAAATTGGCTGTACATCGTCTGGACAGCGGGTTTCTCGGACCTGACGCTCGCGGCGCGCATATGAAAAGCGTAGAAGCCGCCGTGGGTGTTGCTTCGCTTATGGATGTGTTATGGAAGGAAACGCCCTGCGCGGACATACTTTTAGACGAAGGAAGCGAAATAGGTCCGTTTACAGTCTTACATTTACCCGGTCATTCGCCGGGGAGCTGCGCTTATTGGGATAAAGAAGCAAAGATACTTTTTTCAGGCGACACACTTTTCGCCGGCGCATGGGGAAGGACAGACCTTCCCGGCGGTAACGAAGAGCAAATATTTGAAAGCCTGCGCCGTTTGGGTTCTATGGATGCGGATATTGCCGTTTATCCAGGCCACGGCGAAACCACAACCATCGGGCGGGAAAAACAAATGACAAACAGCGTCACTCACTTTTAACGGTGTCAGTCACCACTTAAGATAATATAAAAATTATGAATATAAACCATAAAAGTGTCGGTCACCGCGAGGTAAAAACCGCGCTTGACGAATTCGGGTTTTTGGAATAAAATGACACAAAGTCGACAAAAATTAAAGGAGTTTTAGATGAAAGTAGCAATTAATGGTTTTGGGCGCATTGGACGCCTCGTTTTTCAATCCCTCGTAGGGCAGAATTTGCTTGGTAAGGACAAAATTGATATTGTAGCGGTTACAGATATTGTTACCGACGCCGAATATTTTGCCTATCAGCTCAAGTACGACTCAACTCAGGGCAAGATGATAGCTGATATTAAGACAAAGAAATCAGCCGGGTCCGATCACGACGATATTCTTGTTGTAAACGGCAACGAAATTCAATGCGTTATGGCAGAAAGAGAAGTTAAAAACCTGCCGTGGGCTAAACTCGGCGTAGAGTACGTTCTTGAATGTACAGGTCTTTTCTGCGATGACAAGGCATTCGACCACCTCGAAGCCGGAGCGAAGAAAGTTATTATTTCCGCTCCCGCGAAAGGTAAAGATAAACACATTAACACATTTGTAATGGGTGTAAACCAAGAAAAATACGATCCTGCGAAAGATCATGTTATTTCCAACGCGAGCTGCACCACAAACTGTCTCGCTCCTATCGTACACGTCCTTCTTAAAGAAGGTTTCGGTATCGAAACAGGTCTTATGACAACAATTCACTCATACACAGCGACACAGAAAACCGTTGACGGTCCTTCAAAGAAAGACTGGAGAGG
>WQSF01000018.1 GCA_009788065.1 Treponema sp. | reverse complement strand
GTATATATACCATTTTTACTAAGTTGTCAATATTTTTCATGTAATTAAATATAAATTTAATGGCATGAAAGAAAAAACAGAGAAAATACGCCAAATTCTTGAGCTCCGCTTGCGCGGGGAGTTTTTTTTACGCCCCAGCCGGATTTCGCCGGCGGGGATTTGCGCTAGCCGCTTTGATGCGTTTTTTAAGTTTTTATAAATATTTATAAAGGTGTCAAGCCTTCGCCGAACCAAAGGTTCGATGGCTCTTTTAAGGAAAGGATTTATAGTCCGCTTACGCGGACGAACGAGTCAGCCACCTACACCACTAATAGCGTGGTTGGAAATTTTTAATACGCTATATGTAGCGTAGGTGACTGACACCTTTTAGAATTGTTGACTGTCATTCATCATCTTTTCCATATTTTAATTCAATGCTTCTTCTTTTTAAGTATTTTAAAATTAAATCAAACTTATTCTTCTTATGCCTAAAAATACTTTTAAATATAAAAACAAAAAGTGGTACAATAAATAATCCTAAGGTGAATAATATCATTGCATCAAATTTTTCAAAATATTTAGAAAAATGTACCATGAGAAAAGGAATATAAATCAGTGTTGCATATTCAAAAATTCCCGTTTTCGCACCATATACTGGCTCATTACTGAGCATTAACAAATCAATGTAATAATCTATTTGCTCTTGTTGTTTAATATTTTTTTTATCTAAATTTTTAATAAAATTCCGATAATGCGTATTCGCATCTTGTTTCTTTAAGTAATATTTCTCTGTATAACATTCATATGATTTATAAGAATAGTAAAATGATATAAATAAAATAAAAAGAGAGATTAATAATAAAATATCCTTTTTATTAATTATTCCACATATAAGTAATAAAAGCGAAATAATTATTAAAGCATATGGTAAAATATATACAAATAATTTTTGTTTTCTGTTTGCTTCTTTGAACAAACTTTTTTGTTCACTTTCATAGATATCTAATAACTCCTTTTTTTCAGCAGAAATGTCCATCTTCTTCTTCTCCCCCCACAGCCGCCCAACCAATCCGCCGGGCGCTGTAGAATTTTTAAAAGGCATTAACAATGCCTGTAAAACACCCTATTCTTTCATAAAAATCTGTGTCGGAGTTCTTTTATCATGACGGTTGTTCTTCTCTCCACCTGTTCCGTCGCCAAGTTGCCCATAATAATTACTACCCCAAGCCCAGAGAGAAGCGTCTTTTTTGATTGCCATAGTATAATCCCCACCATCATATACAGATGCCCAGTTTGTTTCTGTCCCTATTCGAGTTGGAACATTTTGTAACGTTGTGTAGTTATATCCATAACTCCAAGCCCAGAGAGAGCCGTCTTTTTTGATTGCTATGCTACGGTCTCCTTCAGCAGATACAGATGCCCAGTTTGTTTCTGCTCCTATTTGTGCCGGAGCGCTTCTATTGGTAATTGTATCATCAGCGAGTTGCCATCTATTATTTCGACTCCAAGCCCAGAGAGAGCCGTCTGTTTTGATTGCTATAGTATAATCACTACCAGCAGATACAGATGCCCAGTTTGTTTCTATCCCTATTCGTGTCGGAGTACTTCTATCGGTAAATGAACCATCGCCGAGTTGCCCACAATCATTCCGACCCCAAGCCCAGAGAGAGCCGTCTGTTTTGATTGCCATAGTATGCTCATAACCAGCAGATACAGATGCCCAGTTTGTTTCTGTCCCTATTCGGGTCGGTGTATTTTTATTATTATTATCCACAATATACTCGCCGTTTACACCATTAGATTGGTATTCATAAGTTGTTATAGTACCGTCGCCGAGTTGACCATTACCATTATCTCCCCAAGCCCAGAGAGAGCCGTCTGTTTTGATTGCCGCAGTATGCCCCCTGCCAGCAGATACCTGCCGCGCAAGAAATGGTACCGGTTGGTTTTCTTCTTCGGGCTCGCAGCCGAATGTATATAACCCGATTATCGCAATAAAAGCGATAATTGCCATACTTTGTACAGCTCTTAAGAACTTCGTTTTTTTCCTCATATAATTAATCTCCCTTATTTTGATTAATTTTTGCATATTACGGTATTAATAGGTATATATACCATTTTTACTAAGTTGTCAATATTTTTCATGTAATTAAATATAAATTTAATGGCATGAAAGAAAAAACAGAGAAAATACGCCAAATTCTTGCTCAGAACATCAAGAAAAGACGGGAAAATCTTGGCTTTTCACAGGAAAAACTGGCTGAAATGTCTGAATTGTCGGTGCAGGCTATCAATACTGTTGAAGGCTGCAGGATGTGGATTAGCGATAAATCAATCACGCGTATAGCGAAAGCTTTGGATGTTGAGATTTTTCAATTATTCGTTCCTTATCATTCAGGAAAATGGGATATGTCTTCTTCGCCGTCATTTGCATTTTTAGAACTCCGCCAAAATATACTAAACGATACCGAAATATTTTGCTTAAACATCGATAAAAGAATAAAAGATGTTTTAAAAATCCATTAGAACAACAAAAAAAAATCCAAAAAAGTCAAATAAAAATAAATTACAACGCAGATAGTTTTTATTTTCAATAACGTAAATCTTACCTATTGCTCCCGGCAGGACTCACGACAATATATCAGGCGCATACGCGTCTCCAAAAAATACGTTAGAAACAGCGCGAGCTACCTCTCCCCGAGCAAAGCCTTGAGTTCTTGAATGTCGTTCATTATTTTGTTACGCTGCATTTTTTGAAAACGCGAAGGGATCATTTCTTTGGATGTACATTCTAAAACCGCGACAAGGTTTTGCAGTTCAACTTCGTTCGTGTTGGCGGAAGGGATAAAATCGCTCATCGCTTCTTCCATGTCCTCGCGTTTTATAAAAACCCTGTCCGCCATCGCGGCAAGAAGTTTTGCGCGCACAAGGACGGCTTCCAAATCCGCGCCTGAATATTCGTAATCGTATTTTTTAAACAAATCAGCGATTGAAAAATTGCGGATATCCAAATCCAGTTTCCTGACCAGCGTGTTATACAGATCCTCTCTGTCTCTTTTTGTCTCGGGATAAAAAAGCGCAAGATGCTCTTCCGCTCTGCCCTGGCGTTTTAAGTCTATCGGGATTAAATCCGGGCGGCAGGTGATTAAAAACCAGATAATTTTTCCTCGGTATTCCGTGTTGCCCATAAACGAAGCGATTTGCGCGAACACGCGGTTGCTGGTGCCGGAATCTCCTTCTCCTCCCATGCGGTCGCCTAAAAACGCGTCAGCTTCGTCGATCATAACTCCTACGGGAGCCATCGCGACAAGGATGTTTAAGACTCTTTCAAGATTGGATTCAGTCTCACCCTGCCACTTTGTTCGGAAGTTACGAAACTTTACCATCGGGATTCCAATCTCACCCGCGAAGGCGTTAACCATAAAACTTTTACCTGTTCCCACGGGACCTGCGATCAGGTAGCCCATCGGTAAAACATCCGGGCGGCCTTTTTTAATCGCCCTCGCCGCGTTTTTAAACCGCTTCTTAACAAAATCGTGACCCGAAACGTGGGACAAATCGTAAGATGTTTCCATAAATTCCAAAAGACCTGCGGCGCCGTTCTCGATTATTTCTTTTTTCTTCTGGCGCATAAACTCAAGCGATATGGGTTTGTCGTTTTCATAACTTTCGGAAGCAAGAAGGTTCAGATTCATAAGATTTAAACCGGATGTAATCGTCGCAAGCCTTTCCGGGGTAAGGCCGTTTTCTAAAAGCAGTTTTCCTGATTTTTCTCTGGAATTGAGATAACTCTCGCGTATTTTCGCGTCGGGAAACGGAACATTAATTTTTACAGTCCACGGAGAGCCTGTAAGACGGGTAGAAATATCTGACAGATTTTCAGTTAACAGTATAATTGAAATATCACCGTAACTGAAAATGGGGTCTGTCGCCCATCTTGAGAATGTGACAACGCAAAAAGTGTTTGTATCGGAAAGGCGCGTTAATTCTCCCGCTGGAACTATATGTTCGGCGAAATCGATGATTAAAACCTTGCGCCCTTTTACGCGCTTTTCCTCAGAAATTTGCGAAAGAAAATATTTTTCAAGATACGGAAAACATTTTTCAGGATCATTGGAAAGATAATCGCCTTTATCGACATCGGCGCTCACCGCGAATTTCGGAACTTCGGCAAGGTACCTTTGTTCCATATGCTGTTCGCAGAATGTAATTCCTTTAGATCGATCGTAATACGCGATTATTTCCCTGTTGCCGAACAGAATTTCCGATATATAATCCTGCACTCTTTTAAAAGCAAACTCGCCTTCCTTTCTTTCATGAGGAAGGAAGTCCCGTATATTTCCGTGCAGTATGTATAAATTCGCTGTTTTTGAACGGTACTTGTTCGCAAGCTCCTCAGCCCACGCGGGCAGTACCTTTATTTTATCATCATAATTATAAATATATTGATCTGACATCTCCCCTCCCCCGTCATCATTCTAGCAGAGATTAATAATAATGAGAATACACTTGTCCTGTTATTGCTTCTTAACAGGTTTTATTTTGTTTAATTGAGCTACAGCGGCAATAAGTTCTTTGTCTTTCGAAATTTCATGAATTGCAGCCGGAAGCCTGTACGTCCAGTTAAACTCATTCGCGGTTCCCGGCACATTAACACGCTCGTCTTCAGGGTTTTCTGAATACCAGTTATTTGAAAGATGCAGTAAATCCTGTATCTGGAAAACGCGGAAACGCGATCTTGCGCTTGCGGTTTTGGAAAGAATAACTTTTGCTGTCCCCGGATTGTAAACCTTCGGCAGCGAAGGAACTCCGATAAAAGCGGCAAACTGCTCCTGATCCGCTTCGTTATTCCACCATTCGCGCACTGTGGAGCTGTCGTGAACCGCAGGCGTGCATACGCTTAATACAGGATAATCTTCGAACGGAACATAAGGCTGGCTGTTTTGATACCAGTCGCGGTGCCATCGTGTTACGCGAAGCCCGAGTATTTTAAGTTTGGAAAGCGCTTTAGGAACGCAGGAAGGAACAGCGCCGAGATCTTCGGCGCACGGAAGCATGGAAGAAGATTCTACCAGTACAGAAAGAAGTTTCATCCCCTGCTGCATCCAGATTCTTTCCGATTTATTCTGTCTTTTTTCAAGCAGAGCGTCCAGCGCGTTTTTTTCATTCTGCGTAAAACTTTGATACGCGGTTGTGTTTCTTAACTGCCAGACCGGAAAAAATTTTCCTTTTTTATATTCAAGGAAAGTTCTGTTTTTCCATTTTGCGAGAAGGTATCCCCGGCACGAAGGATGAAGCGCGAGTTTATCAATATCTTTTTCGCCTGTTATTTTCTTTTTAAAAAGCCAAAGTTCTTCGTCGTTTATACGCGCAAGAGCTTTGGAAAAAATTTTATCGGCTGCGGCTTTAATCTCCTCAGGTGTAAAATCACCTCCCCAATTACTGCGCAGAACTTCAAAAATTTCGTCCGTGTGAATATGCGGCTGAGACACCCATCTGACTCTGCTTCTATCAAAACCGAGTTTTTTTAAATCGCCGGTTGTTACTGGTGTATACGGAACAAAACGTCCCAGAGCGGATGAATAATCGTTATGCGAACTTGCCCAAATGCGGAAGAATCCAAGAACATGATCGATTCTGTAAGCTTTATAATATTTTTCCGCTACTTTAAGGCGCAGCCTCCACCATGAATAATTATCTTTTTCCTGCGCTTCCCAATTATAAATCGGGAACCCCCAATTTTGACCTTCAGGACTGTACATATCGGGAGGCGCGCCGGCGGAAAGTTCGCGTATAAAAATATCGGGATGAGCCCAAACATCGCAGGAATCGTCGTTCATCAAGATTGGAAGATCGCCTTCAAGAACAATACCCGCGTCGGCAATCGCCTTTGCCGCTTTTGAAAACTGCTCGTCAAGAGCGTGTTGAAGCCATGCCCAGAAAAGGTGATCTTCGCGCAGGGTTTTATCGTTCCAAAGCTCTTCGATTTCTGCGGCGGTTACAACGCTGTATTCCTTCCAGTCCTTCCATGATTTTAATTCGTTTATTTCTTTTAATCTTCTATAAACTGCGTATACTTTAACCCATGTGTTTTTTTCAATCCACGCCGACAGGCCGCTTGAACTCTTCGCGATTTCATTTTTATTCGCGTCGTATATGATGCGGAAAATTTCCATCTTTTCTTTTAATATTTCGTAATGCGAAAATCTTTTATATTTATCGAATTTTTCTCTGGCTGCTTTTATCCGTTTTTTTAATCCGCTGTCAACGGAGGAATATTCGGCGAGTTCTTCGATCCTTAAGTATATGGGATGGAGACCGAAGGCGGTCAGACTTGAATAAGGAGAACTTTCAAAACCTGTATCATTAACAGGCAAGAGCTGGATAAGCCCAATCTTCATCTTTTTACAAAGAACGGCAAAATCGGCAAGATCGGCGAATTCTCCGACTCCGATTCCGTTTTTGGTTCGCAGCGCTCCTACCGGAACCGCTACGCCCAAAAGCCGCTTTACAGTTGGTTTTGGGAGTTTACCGGCTGCCTGTTTTTCCATAAAAGTCTCCTTCTATAAGAATTATCATATTATAACGCCTTATTTTAAAACAGTAAACTGAAACATTGCTAAAAACGGGATTTTCTGATACATTATAATAAGGAGTTTAACATGAAATCAAACAATGAGGGTAAATCCCGCTATTTTTTTACATCTGAATCCGTGGGTGAAGGTCATCCGGATAAGCTTTGCGATCAAATCTCGGACGCGATTCTTGACGCGTGTTTAAAAGACGATCCTCAGAGCAGGGTCGCATGCGAAACTTTTGCGTCGTCTTCCATGGTGCTGGTCGGCGGAGAAATTACAACAAGCACCTATGTTGAGTTTTCACATATCGTGCGTGAAGTAGCAAAGGATATAGGTTATACCGATCCTAGCTTCGGTCTAGACTTCAATTCAATGGCTGTATTAAGCATGGTTCACAACCAGTCCCCGGATATTTCTCAGGGTGTTTCCGGCACAGGCTTAAAAAAATTCAAAGGCCAACAGGGAGCAGGCGATCAGGGAATGATGTTTGGCTTTGCATGTAACGAAACAAAAGAGCTTATGCCTCTTCCCATAACGCTTGCGCACAAACTTTTAAAAAGCGCTTCAAAAATGCGAAAAGACGGAACGATCAAATGGCTGCGTCCCGATTCCAAAAGCCAGGTAACAGTCGAATACGAAGGATTTAAACCTGTACGCATCGATGCGGTTGTCGTTTCACATCAGCATGATCCGAGTGTTTCATATAAAGAAATCGAATCTACGATTATAGAAAAAATAATAAAACCTATCCTTGAACCGACAGGTCTTTTAGACAGCAAAACAAAATATTACATTAACCCGACCGGCAGGTTTGTCGTCGGCGGTCCGTTCGGCGATTCAGGTCTTACAGGCAGAAAGATTATAGTAGACACTTACGGCGGCATGGGGCGTCACGGCGGCGGTGCTTTCTCCGGCAAAGACCCGACCAAAGTTGACCGCTCCGCGGCTTACGCCGCGCGTTATGTCGCGAAAAATATTGTAGCCGCGAAACTTGCGGATCGCTGTGAAATCCAGCTTGCCTACGCAATCGGCGTTCCCTTCCCTGTCTCTGTAATGGTAGACACATTCGGCACAGCGAAAGCGGACGAAAAAGCCATCGGTAAAGCCGTAGAAAAAGTTTTTGATTTAAGCCCCGCCGGTATTATTAAAACCCTCGATCTTCGCCGTCCCATTTATCAAAAGACAGCGTCATACGGGCACTTCGGCAGAAGCGACTTCCCGTGGGAAAAGATCGATAATGTCGAAGCGCTTAAAAAAGAGATTAAATAAACTGACTGGTTGACAGGAACCTCGGGAGGGGGAATGTATATTGATACTCATAAGGCGCGCGGTTTTTGCGAAGAGCTTTTTCAAGGATACGGATTTTCGTTAGATGAAAGTAAAATTATCACCGATGTTCTCTTAAGAGCCGATCTTTACGGTATAGAATCGCATGGGATTCACAGGCTTGTCCGTTACCACGACGAAATAACATCCGGGCAGGTTGATGTTAAAGCAAAACCCGCAATCGTTCACGAGACAGGAATTTCCGCGTGTATGGAAGCGAACAAAGCGATGGGACAGCTTGTCAGCAGGCAGGCGATGAATATAGCGATAAAAAAAGCGAAAAATACAGGCTGCGGCATGATAACAGTGCGCAATTCCAATCATTACGGCATCGCAAGTTACTATACGGAAATGGCGGCGGCTGAAGATCTAATCGGCGTCTGCATGACAAATACAGAAGCGATCTGCGTTCCCACTTTCGGATCAGAAGCGATGACAGGAACAAACGCGCTTGCGCTCGCGATGCCGGCTGATCCTTTTACATTTTCGTATGACGCAAGCACAACCGTTGTCCCGCGCGGCAAACTGGAAGTATACAGAAAAAACGGAGAGCCTCTTCCCGACAACTGGGCACTTGATGCGAACGGAAAACCATGCACAGACGCCGCTGTTGTTATCGACAACATTATCGCAAAAGCCGGCGGCGGGATCGCGCCTCTCGGAGGAATGGGTACCCTGCACGGCGGGCATAAAGGTTACGGACTCAGCATAATTGTAGATTTATTTTCCGCGGTGTTTTCAGGCGGACTCACCTCAAACTATGTTAACAGAAAACCGGGACACACGGGGATTTGCCACTATTTTATGGCGGTCGATTACGGCGTTTTCGGCGATAAGGCGGAAATAAAATCGGGAATGTCAAAATTCCTGCAGGAAATCCGCAGCAGTAAAAAAGCCGAAGGACAAAACCGCATTTACACGCACGGAGAAAGAGAAACTGAATTAATGTTGCAGCGCGTTAACGGTCAAATACCTGTTAATGAAAAAACGATTGACGAAATGAAAAATATCGCAGGATCGTTGAATTTAAATATCTCTTTATAATTTAAGCGCTCAGGGTCAGCCCTTCTCTCGCCATGATGATGTTAGGATCAATTCTATTCGCGTAACTTTTTTCTATTTGTTCCAATTCATTGTCTTTTCGCAGCGGTTCGTGATGAAAAAGAACCAGTCTCTTTATTCCGATTCCTTCGGCGGCTTTAATCGCGTGATCGTATGAACAATGTCCCCAGCCCTTGTGGTTCGCGTATTCCTCAGGAGTGTATTGAGCGTCATGAATAACAATATCCGCTCCTTTAATAAACTGTCTGATCTTTTCATTTTCTTCGCCGGAGGAAAAAGGTTCATGATCGTAAACAGTTACAATCGACTTCCCCTTGAAAGCGATCCTGTAACCAAGACACAAACTGGGATGGTTTAAATATTTGCTGGTTACAAAAAGATCGCCGCCCATATCCAGAGTTGTTTCTTTTATCTGGTTGTACTTGATAACAGCCGCGAGATGATCCGCCTGCACAGGCCAGTATTGCGAGGCGAGCTGGTTTTCTATAATTGACCGAAGATCGCAATTTTCGATCGAAGCGGAACCTGTAATGCATAATTCGGTTCCTTCTTTATACACCGGAGTAAACATCGGAAATCCCATTACATGATCCCAATGCGTATGGGTAAGAAATATATCTGTTTTTAATCTTCCGTATTTTTTAATTTCATTTTCGATCAGCCATTCACCGAACGGATGCGCGCCGCTTCCAAGATCGATAATTAACAGACGTTCTCCCGCCCGAATTTCCAAACAGGATGTGTTACCGCCGTAAACTACTGTGTTGGGTCCCGGACTTGGAATTGAACCTCTTACTCCCCAAAAGCGCACTGTAAGCATATTCTAATTATATTATAACCTCATAAAAATAACAATATTTACGGCAGACCCGTAAGCGGACGCGCTGTTACTTCGGCGGAGAAAACTCCTATATTATATCCTGAAGCTAAATCATAAGACGCGACTCTGAAATAATATAATGTTCCGTTTGTTAAACCTGTTATATTCACTTTATTTTTAATCCCGACATCGACAGGAGAGGCGCCTAACGCCGCGTCTTCTCCGAATAATTCGCCGCGTACAGAACTGTAGTAAACAAGATAGCCTGAATGTCCATCCTCCATATTCGCGTTTGGGCTGTGCTTCCATGAAAGCGTAACCGCGCCGTCGGATGCCACAGCTATTAAATTACGCGGCGGTAAAGGCGGCTCTCCGGGAATAAATACGATATTAATCTCATCAAGATAGGGACTGCCCTCCCCGTCCGAAGAAGGATAAAAATCGACAGCTAATTGCACATAACGTCCGGTAATTCCAGCAATGTTCGCGCCCGGTGTAAAACTTGTCCATTTGCAGTTATTTAACTGATACGGATTATCGCTCGCGCGGACAAAAAAATTCATTTCTGAATCGTCGTCATAACGAAACCTGCCGTTTTCGTTGAACTCGTTTTTTACCGAATTATCCCTGATGCTTGTCCTTCCGCCTGAAACATTGACTTTTACAACGCCGCTTGATACGTCTCCAAGATCGACAGGTTTTGTTTCGATCCTGCCGCCTGAAGGAGCGTATTTTTGAATGGATCTGCGTTCTGTGTACGCGCTGTAAATTCTCATTTCGTCAATAAGCCCCGAAAATTTTTCGCCAAGTAAAAAAGCGCCGCCGTTGCCGGCGATGGGCGTATAAACATCTCTGCTTTCTCTGCCTGTGGATGTCGCGTAAACAATTGATTCGCTTTTACCGTCAACAAGATACTCGATAAGCCCTGTGTCAGAGTCAAACCTTACAATATGATGGCTCCACATTTTGGGAACTACATGCGAGTCGCCGGAAAATTCAATGTCCAAAAAACCCGAGCCTGATGCGGACATAAAAAATTTACTAAACGACCATATAAGCCTGTTTTTTGAAATCGAGCTATTGATTCTCTGTATAACATATTTTCCATTAACAGGCATTTCGGCAACCCATGATAAAACCTGTTCGCCGTTTTCCATATTAAGCGGATAAAGCCAGAACTCAATCGTAAAATCCCTCATCCTGCCGCCGGGAGCGAACATGGCGTTCCGGCTGACAGGCTGGATAATAATCGGACCCATATTTTTTTCCATACCGGAGCGTCCGAACAGAGCAGCTCCCATTCCGGCTCTGGCAAAAGCGCGATCCGCGCATTCGACATCGGGCGGAGATGTAAGTCTGTAATGTCCGGCGCTGTCTTTAAAAAGCCCGGTTTCTTTTTCGTCGAATGAGATGCAAAGATCGAGAGACGGAATTTCGGAAGAAACTGTCATCGACGAAAGGATCAGCACAGGGTTTGGTCTTAACAATTTTACTTCGGTAATACCTGTCCTTTTTTCCGCGCTTGTCCATGTAGCGCCGCCGCCAAGAGAAATTGTTTTTTCTCCAATTGCGAATACACTACCGCAAACAAACAGGAAGATGTATACTGTACTAATGAAAGCTAATGTCTTTTTCATGGTTTTCTTATACTTTATCGGCATAAAATGATATGGATAATCAAATAAATTCGGAAAATATAATCGAAAACCTTAAAAACACCGCTCTGGACGCTCCAATGGCGCCCGGTGTCTACATAATGAAAGATTCTGAAGGCGCGATTATCTATGTGGGCAAGGCAAAATCCCTGAAAAACCGTTTAAAATCATATTTTTACGGGGAAAAAGACGTAAAAACCGCTACTCTTCTTCGCCATATAGTCTCTTTTGAAACAATTATAGTCCAAAATGAATATGAAGCCCTTCTGCTGGAAAACACGCTGATCAAACAGCACTCGCCAAAGTACAACATCAACCTGAAAGACGGAAAAACCTATCCTGTTATTCGCGTAACGCGCGAAGATTTTCCGCGCATCTTCCGCACCCGGAGGATCATCCAGGATAACAGTCTTTATTACGGGCCGTTCCCTGACGTACAGGCTGTCAACGCCATGATCGATTTGATCGACAAATTGTTCCCGCTTCGTAAATGTAAAAAAATGAAAAAGAACGGTCCCTGCATGTACTACCATATAAACCGGTGCATGGCTCCGTGCTGCAAGAAAATCAGCATCGAAGAATACTCTCTCCATGTTCAAAGAGTGCAAAAATTATTAGCAGGAGATAATGATTCGCTGATTATCGACCTAACAGCCAAAATGCACGACGCGGCAAGAGCGCTGCAATTCGAGACTGCCGCCCAAATAAGAAACACAATCAGAGCGATTGAAAGCCTCGCAGGAGAGGACAGCTCTGTCGAAGATTTAAACCCCGAAGACCGCGACTACATCGCATGGGCAGCCGAAGGCGTACTGACAACATTTACGGTATTTTCCATGCGCGGCGGAAAAATGACAGGCAGAGATTTGTACCGTACAAAATCCGCCGCTGACGAATGGGACTCTGTGGAAATGTTCATCACCTCATATTACGATTCATCTAGAATACCTCCAAGCAAAATATATATACAGAATTCTTTCTCGCAGAGACGCAAAGAAGCAGAGGACGCAGAGCTGGAATTAATCCAAAACTGGTTTAAAGAAAAATTTAACAGAGAGCCTGAATTGCTTGCGCCTGTGGAGAAACACCACGAAGCGATATTGGCGATGGCAAGACAAAACGCCGCGGAAGATTTACGCAAGCGGCTGAAGGAAAGGGGAGCCGGTCCAGCGTTAGATGAACTTGCGCGGGCTTTGGATATGGAATCGAGACCGGAACGGATCGAAGGTTTTGATATCGCGCAATTGGACGGAAAGCATCCTGTTGCGTCGTTAATTTCTTTTAAGAACGGGATACCTGACAAAAAGAATTACCGCTATTTTAAACTGCGTACAGTTGTCGGGATAGTTGACGATTTCGCCGCAATGCGCGAAGCGGTTCACAGGCGTTATTCACGGCTTACACGGGAAGAAAAAGAATTACCGGATTTAATTCTTATCGACGGCGGTATCGGACAAGTGAATGCGGCAAAGGGCGCGCTTGACGAACTGGGAATAGATTGCGACGCAAGCGGAATTTGCGTTGTGGGGCTTGCAAAAAGGGAGGAAGAACTATGGCTGCCTCAGACGAAAAAGCCGTTAATTCTGTCCAGACAGTCTGAAGCTTTAAAATTATTACAGCATGTGCGCGATGAATGCCACCGTTTTGCCACAGGTCTAAACCAGCGCCTCAGATCCAAAGACCTTTTCTTTCCGATATTGGAGTCTGTTGATGGAATCGGTCACAAACGGGCGGCGGAAATTATGAAAGCGTATGAATCAATCTCGAATATCGCGGCCTCGGAGCCTGTGCAGATGGCGGAAAGGTGCCGAATCAGCGAAGCGTCAGCCCGCGCGGTAAGAGCGGTAGCAAAACTGGCGCTAGAAGACTGCAAATCTGTTGAAAAATATACAAAATTCTTGTAGAATTTAAATCTCCAAATGTTACATATCGGCATTGATGTCGGCTCAACGACAGTTAAAGCTGTAGTCATTCAGAGCGACACTAAGGAATTACTTTTTTCGCGCTACGAGAGACATAATGCATGTCAAAGCGAGAAAGTTCTGTCATTTTTACAGGAAATTTTTAACACTTACCCCCATGAACAATACAGGCTGGCTCTCTGCGGTTCAGGCGGCAGAACAGTCGCGGATATGATCCATGCGCCTTACATTCAGGAAGTGGTCGCCAATTCAATAGCGGTGCGGACTTTCTATCCGCAGGCAAGGGTTGCGATTGAACTCGGCGGACAGGACGCAAAAATTGTCTTTTTTTATCACGACAGCGCCGCAAACCGCCTTGTCGCAGGCGATATGAGAATGAACGGAAGCTGCGCGGGAGGCACAGGCGCCTTTATCGACGAAGTCGCTTCCCTTCTGCGCACTCCGGTCGAAGATTTTGACGCGCTCGCGCGCAAAGGCGCGCAGGTTTACGATATATCAGGGCGCTGCGGCGTTTTCGCCAAAACAGATATTCAGCCTTTATTGAATCAGGGCGGACTCTTACCGGACATCGCTCTTTCTACATTTCACGCGATAGCCAAACAAACCATAGGCGGACTTGCGCAGGGACTGGAAATAAAACCTCCTGTCGTCTTTGAAGGAGGTCCTTTAACATTTAATCCGCAGCTTATTCGTGTTTTCGCGCAAAGGCTCAGTCTTTCTGATTCCGATATTATTATTCCGCTGAAAGCGGAACTTTTTATCGCTTACGGAGCCGCGCTCAGCATCAGCGAAATGTTTATGGATTTCGACGGTAAATTCAGCCCGCAGGCGGCGCTTACGTCCCTGTCCATGTACCGCGAGATTGTCGCAGGCAGCAACGCGGAAAAGAATCTGCGTTTTTTCAGCGGTGAATCAGAGCAAAATGAATTTATTGCGCGTCACAAACTTCAAACTATTGATAAAAACACTGTTAAACTTAAAAGAGGCGAAACGCTGCGGGTCTATCTTGGACTTGACGCAGGATCAACCACGACAAAATTTGTATTAATAGACGAAGACGAAAATGTAATTGACTGTTTTTACAGTCCGAACAAGGGCGAGCCTTTAAAAGTTATCAGACAGGCTCTGCTTGATATGTATAAAAAATATCATGATGCCGGCGTGAATCTTGAAATTATCGCTCTTGGAACAACAGGTTACGGCGAACTTTTATTTGATAAAGCGTTAGGCGCAGATTACCATACTGTAGAAACAGTTGCTCATGCGGCAGCCGCGCAAAAATATATACCGGATGTGAGTTTTATTCTGGATATAGGCGGACAGGATATGAAGGCAATTAATATTTCCAACGGTATTGTAACAAATATAACTGTAAACGAAGCCTGTTCGTCGGGGTGCGGCTCTTTTTTAGAAACTTTTGCCGAGACCCTGCATATTCCTGTTGATAAAATCGCCGAAGCCGCGTTTAACGCCAAGAATCCCGCCTGCCTAGGAAGCAGATGCACGGTTTTTATGAACAGCACAATCATCACAGAACAAAAGAACGGAAAACAAGCCGATGACATTATGGCGGGTCTTTGCCGTTCTATAGTAGAAAATGTTTTTACAAAAGTTGTGCGTATTTCAAACCACGCTCAGTTAGGTGAAAATATTGTCGTACAGGGCGGCACTTTAAAAAATGACGCTGTTCTTCGTTCACTTGAACAATACCTCGGGAAATCCGTGGTACGCGCTCCGTATCCGGGAGAAATGGGAGCGATCGGAGTCGCGCTTTTAACAAAAAGGGAAATACTGGAACACGGTTACACTTCGCCTCACGGAACAGGAGATCATTCGCGTTTTATCGGCTTTGAAGCGTTAAAGGATTTTGACTACACGCAGGAAGCGAATTTAATCTGCTCCTTCTGCGCAAACAACTGTAACCGTACATTGGTTAGATTTAACAACGGTTTAACATGGGTTACTGGTAACCGTTGCGAGCGCGGAGAGCTTGTAGGCGATCCGAAAGATCCTCAGTTACGCGAAGAATTTAACGCAAGAACAAAAATAATGAACGCCGTACCCGACATGATAAAATTACGCGATGAACTGTTGTTCAAAGATTACCCGTTCAGTCAATTATTACCGTCAAAAGACATTACAATCGGGATTCCCAGAGCGCTCGATTTTTGGCGTAATATGCCTTTCTGGAAAGTATTCTGGAGCGCTCTTGGCTTTAAAGTAAAAATATCCAAGAAAAGTTCCCGCGCTCTTTACGAAAAAGGCATTCAATTTGTAGCGAGCGATACTGTCTGTTTTCCGGCAAAACTTGTTCACGGGCATATTGAAGATTTAATAGAAAATAAAGTAGACAGAATTTTCTTTCCGCAGATAAACAGACTGCCGCCTGATAACCCGGAAAAATTCAGCACATTTACATGCCCTGTTCTAAAAGGCTATCCCCTTTCGATAAAATTTTCTAATAATCCGTGGGAAAAACATAACATTCCGTTTGACACGCCGGTCTGCCACTGGTTTTCCAAAAAAGATCAGGATTTTCAAATATGCCGGTACATGAAAGAAACATTTAACATTCCAGAAAAAACAGTCTTAGCGGCAATCGATCAGGGAGAAAAAGCACTTGCGGATTTTAACCGTGCCATGACAGATAACGGAAAAAAAATCATTGAAGACATTGAAAAAACGGGCAGGTTTGCCGTTGTTATAGCGGGCAGGCATTATCAATATGACGAGCATATAAATCACAACTTATCAAGATATTTTACAAGCCTTAATATTCCCGTACTGACTCTTGATTCCATTCCAAATCTGGATAAAGTGCCGTTAAATAAATCGCGCGTGGAAATTACAAATAACAATCATGCGCGTCTTTTATCAGGCGCGATTATCGCGGCTGAACATCCGGCGCTGGAATATATAGATATTTTCAGTTTCGGCTGCGGACACGACGCTGTTTACACGGACGAAGCCGCGCGCATCATGGACGAAATATCAGGTAAATCTCCGCTCATTTTAAAAATGGATGAAAGCGAAATCGCGGGTCCATTACGCATTCGCGTGCGTTCATTCATAGAAACTGTTATGACGCGCCGTAAAAAAACCGCGCGGATCGTAAAAAATCTTACTGATCCGTACCCTGTAAAACTTAACAAAACGGATAAAAAAAAGATAATATTGATTCCCAATGCAAGCAGGGCTTTCTGCCTGATCCTTAGCGCGGCGCTCTGCAAAGACGGTTACAGGGCGGAGCCGGTGCCAATGGGCGGTAAAGACGCAATCGCAATGGGAAAAAAATATGTGCATAACGACATGTGCCTTCCGGCACAGATTGTGATAGGTGAAATCATTCTTGCTCTTAAAAGCGGTAAATACGATCCTGAAAATACAGTGGCAGGAACCGCGAAAGTTTTATGCGACTGCCGTCTTGCCAATTACATGCCGCTTACAAGAAAAGCTCTTGACGAAGCCGGCTTTCCGCAGGTCGCCGTTATCTCGACAGACATGGCGGATCTAAAAAAAGCGCACCCCGGTATGAATTTTACTCCGATAACTTACGCCAATGTAATATGGGGTATAATTCAGGCTGACGCGCTTGAATACCTTCGCCGTAAAATTCGTCCGTATGAACTTCAAAAAGGCGAGACTGATAAATTAATAGAAAACGCGTTTATAGAAATTTCAAGCGGCATCGCTAAAGGCGGCATCGCAGGATCAATTAAACCATTTAAAAAGGCCGTTAAAGAATTATGTAAAATACGTTACGACAGGTCAAAATTAAAGGATCAAGTGCTTATTCAGGGTGAGTATCTTTTAACATTCCACCCGGGATCGAACCAGCAGGTTGAAAGGTATCTGGAAAAAAACGGAATGGAAGTTATCTTCCCGAGAATGTACGGCATCTACCGTCATCTTTTCCTTAACCACACTGTAGCGGAAATTGACGAGTTCAAGGTTAGACACTCGTTATACGATACTTTATTTGCAAAAATCGGGAACATGTTTATGGATTACGCTGTAAAACAAACCGATAAAATCGCGAGAATGCATCCGCTGTATGAACCTGACGCAACTTTGGAAGAAGTCGCAAAATTAAGCGATCATATAATGCATCATTCCATTTTATCAGGCGAATCATTTTTGATAGCGGCGGATATTCTGCATTACGCGGCAAAGGGCATAAGATCGTTTATAATACTCCAGCCGTTCGGCTGTCTTCCAAACCATATCTGCGGCCGCGGAATTATTAAAAAATTAAAAGATCATTATCCGGGCATTCAGATTCTGCCGCTGGATTATGATCCTGACGTAAGTTTCGCCAACATAGAAAACAGACTGCAGATGTTGATAATGAACGCCCGCAATTTCCGCATGGCTTAAAACACAGTGTTAATAGATAATGACAAAACCTGAATAATAAATTATTATTAACTGGTGAAGAAACCGTTTCTCCCATCAACAAAATTCTCTAAAACTTTTTATATTATCCTGCTCTCGATATTAGGCAGTCTAATCCTGCTGATAATAATCGGCACCGTCTTCGGTCTTGCGCGATCCAGGACTCAGCCGCTTCTGAGACTTGGCGGAGCCGTTCGCGCGGAACAGCATGGAACACAGGACGATATCCGGGTTTTTGCGGGGCTTGGACGGCTAAGAATCCCGCTTGTCAATTCATCGACATTACTGCTTACAATCGCTTTCCCGTACAACGCGAACGATACCGCTTTTATGGAAGAACTCGCGGTAAAAGTCGGCGATTTCAGGGTTATCGCGGCAGGCTATTTTTCGTCTCTACCCGAAGAGAACATCATTCAAATAAATGAAGAAGCCGCAAAACAGGAAATTTTAAAACGTTTTAACGCAAATCTAAGGCTTGGAAGTATTGAAACATTGTATTTTAGTGATATGATGGTAATTGACGCGAATTTCTAGCGCAAACTGTTTTAAAACTAAGCTGCTTTAGCAGCGCGCAACTATACATTGATATTGGTGTCAAAATACATATTCCGGGAGTTTTTTATGAATTCGACATCAGCCGCCGCGCAAATATTGATTGCAACAATACCCGTTGCGGGAATTGTAATGGGTTCTATAGTGATTTTTTTCTACCTTTTGTGGAATCACCGGCGGAGAACCTTATTGATTAAAGCGGGGCAGTATAAAAGACCTGAGTTTGATCTTCTTTCGTTCAGCCTTTTATCAGGTTTACTTTTAAGCAGTGTCGGCATTGCTTTAACAATACTGCTGTCAATTACAGAAGGCGCTTCATACGGCTTGCTTGGCGGTATCATCCCGCTGTCGTTAGGCGTTGGTCTTTTAGCCAATTATGTGATTAAACGCTTCGATAAGCGCAATGTTTAACAAATCCCGGACGGAGGACAAGCCTCACGGGGAAAGAAACGGTGAATCTGATTTTAACGATCAGTTGATAGTCAGTCAGGTTGTATCCGGGCAGAAGGATCTTTTCCGGCTCTTAGTGAGACAGCACGAGAAAGCGGTGTATGGAATGGGATTGAGTTTTCTCCGCAATCCCGAAGACGCTTCCGATTTTACACAGGATGTATTCCTGAAGGCTTACCGCAGTCTTGCGCATTTTGAAGGAAGAAGCCGGTTCTCTACATGGCTTTATAAAATTGCCTATAACACGGCATTAAATGAGGTGAACAGAAGGAAGGAATATCACAGCCTTGCTCAAGAAGATGCGAACAAACTTTTAAGCAGCGATGAAACTCCCGAAAGGATCGCGCTTAGAAACGCGGCAAGCGAAGCGGTACAGAAGGCGATTAAAGAACTGCCGGAACGTTTTAGAATTTGCATCGATTTGTATTTTTTTTACGATCGTTCGTATCAGGAGATTGAAGCGATTACAGGAATACCTGTAAACACTATAAAGTCTCATGTATTTAGATCGAAAATTATATTGAGGGAAAAATTGGAATGTTTGTCCGAAAATTAACAAGGAGTAAATTATGACCTGTTCAAAAATTACAGATATGATTTATGAAGACGGCTCTATTTCGCTTTCAAACCGGTTCCAGATATGGGCACATACCGCCTTCTGCCCTGACTGCGCGAAAAAAATCGAACGTTTGGAGTCTGCAAAAGAAATGCTAAGGGAAGATTTTTTTCCGCAAACGCCTGAGCTTGAAGATTTAATTATGGCAAGAATCGCCGTCATCGAAAACGAAGAAGAATCATATGAAAATCCCGCATACGCCGCTGCGGGTGGCCTTTCAACACGGGGATGGGTAATCGCGGGATTTATCATTTTGGTATCCCTTGTAACCGCGTATTTTGGATTTGATTTTCAAAGTCTTTCAAATGAATTGGGAGCTTCTTTTATACTGCCTGTCGGAATCACCGTAGGCATCGTAGTTACTTCCTACGGCGCGTTTTTTATCGGCAGCCACCTAAAGGAACTTTCAGAACGCTTTGGACTATAGAAAAGAGTTAACCACTAGCCGCATAAACCGCCGCGAACTTTTTATCCGCAGTTTTTCTTTTACCCGTCGTAATAATTTCTTTGTTATATTATTTTTCATTTTTATTTTTTCTTTTTTTTCATGCGCCAGAGATGAGTCTTCGCGGATTGAACTGGCTCTTGGAACTGTTTGCTCTGTCACGCTTTATGAAAACGGTAAAGACATTGTTTTCGATAAAATATTTTCAAGAATAAACGAAATAGAAAATCTAATGAGCGTGAATATTAATTCTTCTGACATAAGCCGCATTAACGGTAATGCCGGGCTCACCCCTGTACAGGTTCATGAAGATACATATAAAGTCATTAAACGCGCGCTGTATTTTGCGGAAATTTCAAACGGCGCGTTTGATCCCGCTGTAGGACCTTTAGTGGCTCTCTGGGGTATTTCAGGCGATAATCCAAGTGTTCCTTCGCATGAAAAAATAATCGAAACTCTGCCGTTGGTAAATTGGCGTAACGTCATCATGGATAACCAAGAGCAAAGCGTTTTTTTAACCCGTACCGGTATGGCGCTTGATTTGGGCGCCATAGCTAAAGGCTTCGCCGCGGATGAAACAGCGAAAATAATAAAAAACGAAGGAATAGCGCGCGCCAAAATCGATCTAGGCGGAAATATAATCATGCTTGGAGAAAAAAAAGATAAAAGTCCATGGCGCGTAGGGATTCAAAATCCCGGCGGATCACGGGGTTCAATTATCGGCATACTGCGAATACCGGAAAAAACTGTTGTAACATCAGGCGTTTATGAACGTTATTTTGAAGAAAACGGAGCGCATTATCACCATCTTTTCTCTCCTTCGCTCGGCTATCCGGTGCAAAACGGATTGTTATCTGTCACTATAATTACCGGCGTTTCAACAGACGCAGACGCTTTAAGCACCGCTGTATTTGTTCTTGGATACGAAAAAGGAATCTCCCTGCTTGAATCATTTCCTGAAGCGCAGGCGGTTTTTGTTTTTGAAGATAACAGCGTCAGCGTAACAGGCGGTATAGATTTTATGCTTACAGATAAGCTGTTTTATATAAAATAAAGACCCATGGCAACCACGAAACCAGTGTTGTAAAAATTAAAAGTAAATAGCCTGCGGGCTTTGTATGTATCATGCTCTGCTCTTTAACAATTTCCATTTGCTCCGCGCTTAGTTCCAGCATTATATTGTCAATGTCCGCGATGAGGTTTTTGCCTGTTACCTTGTATTTTCTGCTCATGATAACCGAAAACATTTGTAAAGATTCGCTTAGTATTTTTCCAAAGGAGCCTGGTATCTTTAAATCTTGTCTTATCGTGATTTTCGACAACTGTACAAGAGCCTGAAGCGTAACGGCGCGGTGAATACCGGCTTCAAGAGCGCCCAAGGTTATTTTAAACGCTCCGATGGAAAACAATACCCGTCCATAGGGAATTATCAGATTAAAAGCTATAATAAAAAAAGTTATTAATAATGTAAAAACAGGATTGGTTTTCTTTCCGCAAAGCAGCACAAGAAACCAAAAAAATAAAAATTGAATTACCCTGTACTCAGTGCTTGGATTAAATAAAAACGCGGGAATTATTAATAATCCTGTAATAAATAAAGCCTTCGCGCTAAAAGCGTTTTCGTAAAACTCACGCCTTTTCATTTTTGATTCCTTTAAACCACTTTGATTTTCCGGCAAACACTTCGCAGAAAATTCCAAGAACAATACCTGTTATCAATCCTGCAAGTAAAAAGGCAGGCGCTATATATATCGTATTTTCACGAAAAATAAAAAAATACGCTAAAACAAGCTGTGAAAAATTTGAAACAACAGCTCCGGCGGCTCCGACACCTATAAAAGATATGTATTTTCTTCCCAGAGCATTACATAAAAAATACATAAGTAATGCTGATAAAAATGTTCCTGTTATGGAAAATAAAAAGATATACGAGAATAAAGTTCCTGTAATTAATGCCTGCCCGATAACCTTAATACATACTAAAATTAAAAAAGAATGTAATGGAAAAATACAACAAGCAAGAATAATCGGCAGATTCGCAAGCCCGATTCGCATAAACGGAAGCGGCTTTGGTATCATATATTCAACCGCGCAGAGAAAGAGGCAGAATGCGCCTAACAGTGCAAGTGAACTTGCTTCAAGCGAACTTGTTTTAAACGATTTTACCGCGCGTTCATTTGGGGTTAAATCTTTATTACCATGCGACGCTGTCAACATCACCGCCTCCCAAACCGTGTATCATTAATAAAACATTATTGGGAAGGCACGCCGCCCACTGCCCGTTTCTTGTAATAAATCCTGCCGCAACGCACGTTTGATTATCGCAGGGAGAACTTTCTATCCATGCCTTATTCTTGCCAAGTTTAACAGTCGTAATGCCAAGAGGACCTGAAATATCCAATGTTTCTTCGGCTTCGACAGGAAATGTCCACTCGCCGTCCCGGGATCGGATCAGCGCTTGAAGCCTATCCTGCGGAATTATATAAACTTTATATACTGAAAAAAAAGTTAATATCGAAACGAACAGAATAATAATTATATCAAATAATTTTAACCGTAGTTTCATTATTGCGACAATATCATTTGCGTCTCAGATCATCCGCTGTTTTTCTTGCCGCATCCATGACTGATTGCGCTCTAGTTTCGCCTTCCCTTTCCAGATTCTTCGCGCTGGTTTCACCTTCGCTGCGCAATTTATCCGCTGCTTCCTGGGCAAGTCTTTTCTGAATCGGGTTTGAACCTGCGTTATTTACCAGTCTGTTTGCGGACGCGTCGGCTTCGCTTCGCACTCTATCCGCGGCTTGTTTTGCGCCGCTGCGGATGCTATCCGCCTGTTTTTGCGCTTCCGACATTATTTGATCTATCTGGCGGTTTACTTCATCGCTGACCTGAGTTTTAACCTCATCAACCTTTTGAGTTACTCTTCCTGTAACCTGCTCTACTACAGAACCGGTCATATCGGCAACGCCAAGACTTACATCGGGATCTTTCGCGTTCCCGCGTATAAATCCTGTCAGTTTAATATCACTTACGTTAGAACCTCCGGGAATCTTGCTTAAAATATCAGTCGCGCCTGAACCGATAGTCGAAACCGGCATACTTGCTGTCACCCTGTAATTCAACGTCATATCAAGACCTTGATCGCCGCTGATTTCCAATTTTGACGGTGGAATATTCATCACTATCGGATCTTCCAAATACAATCGTCCGTCTTTGATTATAAATCCAATATCAAGATTACCCGGAGCCGGAGTCCGCCAGTTTTCATTTCTGGAAAGAGTCGCGACTGTTGCAAAAAGTTTTGAATTTCGTATTTGCAGATTGTTCGTCTGCAGTCTTCCTTTTGAATTTATTGTATCTAATACAGGCGACAAATGCTCGTCCAGTATGCCGTATAAAGTCAGCGCGGCTGATACCTTTCCTGTATAGTTTTGAGGCTGAGGCAGTATATTCTCTAAAAATGAGAATGACGAAAGCGCGGAAGTAATGTCGAATTGTTTTATATTCATGTTAAAATCAACAAAAGGAACTTTTATATTCGTAGTATTGTATTCGCCGTTTAGAATCATGCTTCCTTCAAGTAAATTTAAACCTAAATTTTGCATAACAAATTTGCCGTCTCTCACGATTATCGCGCCTGCGGTATTTGTAATCAGGAGTTTGTCAAAAAGGATTCTGCCGATATTTACATTCAACGCAAAATTTACATTTTTGGGAACTTCGATTACGCTCATCTGGCTTGATTCTTCTGTTTTTGTTTCTACAGTTTTGCTGTCTTTTTCTTCTTTTTCACCGCCCATAAATTCGTTTAAATCGATATATTTGGATCTGAGCGCGAGAGAACCCTTAACAGTTTCATTTTTAAATACATAAGGTATAAAATTTTCCAATGAACCGTTTAATGAAATGTCCGAATTGCCGGTTATAACGTCTAAATTTGCAAGTTCTACATACCGCGGCGTAAAATTGAGCCTCATGCTTTCAATTTTCGCTCCCTGCGGAAGAATCGGGCTTTCAAAATTGAATCTGCTTAAATTTAAATGACCTGCAAGCTGGAAATCTTCATATTGTTCTTTTTGAAGCGTGGACATTTTTCCCGCAAGTTTTATATCACATTCCAGCANACCGCTTAAAGCCGTATCATCCATNGGAATAAGATCGGTAATNGAATCAATCTCAATTTTACCGGCGAATTTAGCGGCAACCTGCATATCGCTTTCAGGCGTCTTTACATGAAGTTCCGCGTTAAAAGGATTGCCCGCGATTTCAAAACTAAACCTGTCAACATCCGCCGTAGTGCGATCAAATACCTCTCCGTCATAATGAGCCTTAACAGCAATATTTATTTTTTCAACCGACTTGGGAAGAGCCGGATAACTGAACGCGGCGTTATCTACAGACAAAGCCACGTTAGCGATCGGCATTATATTTTTATTGTATGTTCCTTTTATATCGCCGCTTAGAGCGAGGCTTCCGGTTGTTTTTAAATCTTTAAAATCATTCATGTAAACAGCCGGCACCATGGAGAGAAGGCTTTTAAAATCTGTTTTTTCGGTAGCGAATTCAATATCCATATTTATATCATCGCCTTTTATTCCCGCCGCACCGCTTAATTTTAAAACTATATCATTTAAATTAAATCTGTTATCTTTAAGCGTAAAATCCATGTTTTTTAAATCGGCTGATACATTTGATACAAATCCTACGCCTGCCTTATTCGCGAGGCGGACATTGTTCAGCCAGAAATCAATTCCGTCAATTGCAAGATTCAATTTTAAATCGACATTTTCTTTTTTCATATCGCCGCGCAGGCTGAAATTTAAAGCTTCCAGTTCCGCCGCCATTTTACTCTTATCATCTTTAAAAGCCGCCTGTAAATTGCGTATTTCAAATTTATTTAATCCTACTTTAAACACAAAAGGATCGGATTCTTTTTTTTCTGTCTGGACAACTTCTTCAACCGCTTTTTCTTCGATCGCTCCGCCTTTGTCCTCGCCGGGTTTCATTATATCCCAGTTCGCGCGGCCGTCTTCCAGAATATGTCCGTTAAGACGCGCCCGATCGAGCAATATAGATTTTACTTCTATGTTGTCCATCTTGATCACGCTTACAATGTTTACAGTTATGCTGAACCTGTCGAAAGCGACCAGCAGTTCGCCTTCAAAATCGTTTATTCCCGTCACTTCCAATCCGTCAAGACCTATATAGGCATTGGGAAAATTGCGAATAAAAGACAATTTTAAATCTTTAAAATCGACTTTAGCCAGCAGCATTTTATTTAACTCTGTCTTGGCTATATCCATCAGTTGATTTTTGAAAAGAAGCGGGGCGGTAAGCAAAATAACAAAAATTACCAATACGACGCATAATAATATCGTCAAAATTCGAATAATAGTTTTCATTTTACAGCAATTATCCCGTATTTATTGCAGAAAGTCAAGTATTGATCAAAGGACTGCCGTTAACAAATTATTTGCCTATGTTTTAATTTGTTTAATTTTTTAAAATGAATTTAATGTATTCTTCCAATTTATTAATACCCAACTTTACTCTTTTATAAAAAACCGCTAAATTAAAACCATGAAGAAAATATCACTTACAGGCATTAAACCCACAGGCGACCTGCACATCGGCAACTACTTCGGCGCGATAAAACCGGCGCTTGAACTTGCCAAAGAATACGATGCAAGGTATTTTATCGCCGATTACCACGCGCTTAATACAATGAAAGACGCAAAAGATCTCAATTCCACAATCAGACAGGTTGCCGCAGGCTGGCTGGCTTCGGGCCTCGATCCTGAGAAAGTGATTTTTTACAGGCAGAGTTCAATCCCCGAAGTTTTTGAGCTTACAACAATGCTGATGGCGTTTACAAGCAAGGGGCTTATGAACCGCGCCCACGCCTACAAAGCCGCCGTTCAGGATAATAACGAAAAAGGCGATGACACCGACGCCGGGATTAACATGGGGCTTTTTACTTACCCTGTATTGATGGCGGCTGACATTATTATTTTTGATTCCGATATTGTTCCCGTCGGCAAAGATCAGGTACAGCATATCGAAATGGCGCAGGATATCGCGCAGTCTGTAAACGCGAATTACGGACAGCAGGTTTTAAAGATACCGCAGGCAGCGGTGCAGGAAGATTCCGCCGTTATACCAGGGCTTGACGGGCGCAAAATGAGCAAGAGTTACAACAATGTAATCCCGCTTTTCGCTCCTGAAAAAACACTGCGAAAAACAATTATGCGCATAACAACCAACTCGCAGACTGTAGAGGAACCAAAGAATCCAGATGAAAGCCAGATATACCAGATATATAAATTATTCGCAGATAATGATGAGCAGGCGGCTCTCGCTGTCCGTTACCGCGCAGGCGGCATGGGCTGGGGTGAAGCAAAGGAAGAACTTTTCCGCGTTGTCAACCGGTGCCTCTCCCCCATCCGCGAACGTTATGACGCGATAATGGCGGACATTCCCGCTCTGGATAAAATTCTGGAACAGGGAGCGCAAAGGGCAAGACCTATCGCGTCGGCGACTGTTAAACGTTTCCGCAAAGCGGCTGGTATTGATTATTAACAATGGAGTGATTATGGGTACAGTTGCATGTATAGGAAGCGGCAATATGGGCTTCGCTTTAATGAAATGCGCCGCAAAGGGAACGGAAATTTATATAACAGATGCTGACGCGCAAAAAGCGAAGCAGGCGGCGGACTCCCTTGGAGCAAATTTTTTATTATACAATACAGAAGCGGCAGAAAAAGGCGATATTATATTTCTAGCGGTTAAACCTCAGATTTTGGCGCAGGTGTTAGCCGAAATTGCACCTGTTGTTTTAAAAAAACGCGAAGCCGGCGCTCCGCCCGCGCTGGTTTCAATGGCGGCAGGCTGGTCTATCGAAAAGATACAGAAAGCCGTCGGTGAAAAAACACCTGTTGTAAGAATAATGCCGAACACGCCCGCGCTTATCGGCAAGGGAATGATCGCAATGGCATGTTCTAAAGAAATAAAAACGAATACAGTATCGATATTAGAAAATATTTTAAGCGGCGCCGGTGTCATCGATATGGTAGAAGAACGATTTATGGATGCTGTTACAGGACTCTCAGGTTCAGGACCGGCGTATGTGTATTTGTTCATCGAAGCGCTAGCTGACGGCGGAGTGCAGGCGGGGCTTCCAAGAGATAAAGCGCTCAGATACGCCGCGCAGACAGTGTTTGGGGCCGCCGCAATGGTTCAGGAAACAGGCAAACACCCCGGCGAATTAAAAGATATGGTAACATCTCCCGGCGGCACCACAATAGCCGGTATCGCCGCTCTCGAAAACGGCGCTTTCCGAAGCTCGGTAATAAAAGCCGTAGAAGCCGCATGGAAACGCTCCATAGAACTGGGATAATATTACATTTTATAAAAAATTATTAAGAGGTGACTGACACCTTTGGGAAACTATTACACCATTTTGAATATAATTAAGAGGTGACTGTCACCTTTGGAAAAAATAAAAAACCGCCGATATTGCAGTATGCGCAGATTTTTTCTTTTCCTTCCATTATTTGCGTTAGTTTTTACTCCTATCTTCGCCCAAGGGCATGAACAGTGGCAGTATTCCGATGTAATCCGCGGCGAAGTAGTTATTGATTATGAGCCAATCTACGCAGGACACATAGACGAAGAGTACCCTCTCAGCGCGGAAGCGGCAGGCAGGCGAGCTCTTGAAGAAATGGCTTTATTTTTTTCCGCGATGATCTACGGCTGGTCTTTCAATTACGAAGTCGGAGAGCGCGCCAGAAATATCGCAGAACTTTTAGAACTCGAACCCTGCGGAGAAATAAAATGGGGTGATCCGGGGCTCAAGGTTACAGAAACAGAAATCAGGGATATGAACCTGAGAGTGTGGGCGGATTATCATTTGAATGATTCACAGCAAAAACGCATGCAGGTGTGGCGCACCGGATTAATCAGAAACGCGCAGGCGACAGGTTACGGCCCTTCTTTTTTGGAAGAATACCCCGGCTGGATTGCGATAAAAAAAACGGCTCTTGAAGATTCGGCGAGAGCGGCGTTACGCGCCGCTTTAAGAGGCGGAGAAAGAAACCGCCCGAAAGAGGTAACGGGTTTTATCTCTCTTGCATCATTTCCGCGCTATTATATCGACTCCGGGCGCTGGTCTGTGTACGGGCGTTTCAGAGTGCAGATTACAAATATAATACCATTTGCAGCTTATTAATCAACGCTATTCAGGTTTAATCTGATACTGAGACATATTCCTTCCTCGGACAATCGCGCAATTACGCCCGTTTCCTTTCGCGGAATACAATGCCTTGTCAGCTAAATCGTAGAGTTCTTCATAATTATTTGACACGCCGCACCTTTCGATATACACCCCAATGCTCATTGTAACAAATTCGTTAATATTGGATTTTTCATGCGGTATTTTTAATGTTTTAATCAGTTTAGTAACGCGCGATATAACAGCGTCAACATGCGAAGCGTCTTTTTCAAACCAAAGCAGGGCAAACTCTTCGCCGCCGACACGCGCGCAGTAAACACCCATCGTTTTATTCAGTCTGATAAGAGCGCCGCCAATCGCGCGCAGGCAGTCATCTCCTTTCGGATGTCCGTAAAAATCGTTGTAATGTTTAAAGAAATCAATATCCGCTATTGCCACGCACAGATAATCATCAGAAGTTCTGTAATTAGTTAAATATCTTTGAAATGTCTGTTCAAAGTCGCGGCGGTTTCTTAATTTGGTTAATTCGTCTATCGTGCTTTGATCCAGATACTTGTTACGCTCCTCTTCCATCTTCCATGCGTTTAACTCCGACACTAAGCGCAGCATCGTAATACGCCAGCATATAAAAAGGCTGATAAGAGCGGAAAATATTACATTGTAAATATCAACTATATATATACCGGGCTCTTTTAAAAGAACTGTAAATGTAATAAAAACAGCGGTCGCGCTTGCTATCAAACATAAATTAAAAACAGGGGAGCTGTAAAACAAAAACAGCGAGCAGACAAGAAGTGTCATAAAAGTTACCGTGTAGTTATCACGGTTCATCAATACGCCGGTAAAAATGCCAAAGAAAACAACGTTTATAAAAAACAAGATAATAAGGATACATACTTTTCTTTTATTCTCCAGCCTTTTCTGTTGATTAATCAACTTAATGTTGCGGTTCGCAATAATAAAAAGTAATAAACTGAAAAGAGAAATAACTAAATAAGCCGCGGCTTCCTGAATATTATGGTTCACTAATAGAGGAAAACCTGAAAAAAGCGCAGCCAGAACTATCGCAAGAACATTGCCTACGCGCAGGTTGTAAAGATTGTTCTTATGTATTCTTTCCATACATTCATGGTACTGCTCGTACCCAAGTGAATAATAACGCCAAATAGTAAATAATTTTTTCATAGAAATTATTTTTTCCCGGAGTACAAGGTAAACTCCATTTTTTCTTTATTTTGCGAAAGCATACTAAGCCATAAATTTTTCTTCTTGGTAATTTCTTTGCTCTTGCGCCCGACGCTTCTTAACTTATCGTAAATTTGCGATCCGTTCTTGGCGGCAAGCCACGTTTTATAATGATCCGCCTGGAAAATGATATTTGCTTTCTCCTCAACTTCTTTATCTATATGTTTTTCGTAAGCGTTTAAAAGAAGCTGGTACTTCTCTGTTATTCCCCTAAGATAATCAAGGATCAGCCTGTCAAACGCGGGAAGCTTTTCGCTGAGATCGACAAGATGATTTAAATATTCAACAGCAAGATAATAGTCTTCGTCTCTGCAGTACGCCTTTAAACCGTGCCTGCACAACTGCACATAAGATTCATTATCGATTGAAGTCATGCCGAAAATTTGAACCGGCGTCGCTATCGTAAATTTCGGCATGGAGATTGCAACCTTTGTAAGCAGTTCCATCATATCCTGATAAATGCGCTGTTCCCACAAATTTTCGCGGATGGACGAAAAAAGTTTTGTCATATCTTCGGCAAATTGCTCTTTGTAGCGTTCGTTTTTATCGAATACAACTTCGCAGGTTGGGATCATAACCCCTTTGAATTCAATATGCCCTGTATCAAAAAAATAAAGCGCGTTATTTTGCGCGAGCTTGCAGATGTTAGCCGCATTTTCTTTTTCGTAATTCATCATAACCTGTTTAGCGATCATGATCCTTGAATCGTGGGGCGAAAGTTCGTTTGCCCTTGTTTGCAGTCTCGCGCCTGAATTGAGAAGAAAACCGGCAAGGTTTCCCCTTTCTGTAATAATCAGCGGGCTTTGAGTATTGCCCCCCGTGATTCCGGCGGTTATTTTAAAGATTGGAAGCGCGTCGGCTTTTTCACCGCGCTTTGTGATTATCGCAGGATCATTTACAACATTGGTCTTGCAAAAATAATCGATAATGCAAAGCGTAACCATAAGCGCGTCTGTCGCGCTCGCGGCGACTACAACCATTTCATCTCCGCGCTCTCTCTGGCTGATCGCGCCGCACTGGGTAGAAATGCGTTTAATTTCGTTTTCAATCGCCCAATCCAGATTGTGCATCATCGAAAGATTTTTTCTGGATTCCATACAGAATTTGGTATAACCGTGAATATCAAGCATGGCGACGTATAAATTGGAAATTTGAAGCGTCTTTTTTAGATCTCCCGCTTCTGGAAAATCCCTGTCGGGGATAACCATTTCCTTCCAGAGTTTTTTATGGGTGTTCGGACAAATAGCGGAAAAGAAGCCCCAGCTCGTGCGTTTCAAAAGTATAAAAGCTCTCATTATAACGGCGTGAGTCCATTTTTCCTTTAATACAGGTTGAACCAGTTCCTTTAGTTTTGAAAAAGTGATAATTTCTTTAGAAACGATCTTGTCGTAAAGGAAAGAGAAAAATTCATATTCAGACATTCCGCTGTTGAATTCGCTAATGTTTTTCACTTGTTTACCTGACTAGTATTATACTATACACTTAAATAAAATAACAGTGATAAAAACGATAAATATGTTGTTAATCCGCAGGATTTAGGATATATTTAAATTAAGGATATTAAATGGATGCTGCCGCTGCTTTGAACAATTCAGCCGTCGCGCTGACCGAAGCAAATAAACCCTTTGAAGCGATTCCTCTGTTTCACGAAGCGTTGGTCTTGGAGCCTGAGAACCCCCTTTTATGGATGAACCTTGGGATAGCCCAGCAAAAAACCGGAGAATACACTCAGGCAATCGACAGTTTTCAGCGGTCTATTGTTATAGACGGCTCCATGTCGGAATCATGGCATTCCATGGGTTTAATCTATTATGAATTAAACGAATTTGAACTGGCGCGGGAATGTTACCTTTCGGCTTTGGATATCGCAGGCAACGATCCGAAAATTTGGAACAACCTAGGAGTTGTTTATTATAACAGCAGTAATTTTGAGGACGCGCGATATTGTTTTGAAAAAGCGGTAAGTCTTGTCCCTCAATACCTTGACGCATTAATAAATCTTCGCGACACATGCAGAGAACTCGGCGATTACCGCGCCGCCGCTGAATTTGAACGGGTCATATCTGGTTTGGAATATAATGTTCAGGAATAATATAAATTATGAAAATACTCTATGTTGCCGAACTTGTCGGTAAGGCCGGAGTTTATACTTTAAGAAAATCATTAAAAGAATTAAAAGAACATTATAGGTGGGATTTTCTGATTGTCTGCGCGGATGGAGCGACAGGAGGAAACGGACTTGGAAGAAGCCACGCCGCTTACATTCACAAAATGGGCGCGAATGTGATAACACTCGGCGAGTGTTGTTTCTATAAAAAAGATTTAACAGAAAATCTTGATAAATGCTCTTATGTCCTGCGCCCGGAAAACCTCAACAGCGAAGCTCCCGGAATCGGGTCAAAAGTTTTTAATATTAACGGCGAGAAAATAGCAGTTGCGGTTTTTATCGGGCAAAACTGTTTTAACAGAGTTCATCCTAACAACCCTTTCACAGCTCTAGCGCCTGTACTTGAGCGCCTGCAAAAACAAACTCCGTATGTCGTCGTGGATTTTCACGCGCAGGCGAGCGCCGAAAAGAAAACATTTTTTTACGCCGCAGACGGTTTATGCTCCGCGGTAATCGGATCGCACATCAGAGTGCAGACTGCTGACGAAACAATAACGCCGAACGGAACAGCGTTTATAACAGACGCGGGCAGAACCGGAAGCCAGCAGTCTATAGGCGGCTGTGAAATTAACTCGCGCATTAAGGAATACCTGACAGGTATTCCCGACTGGACGCGCGACGCATGGGAAATGCCCGAACTTCAAGGTGTGTTCCTGGAAATTGACAAACAGGGTAAAACGCAGTTGATAGAGCGGGTACGCCATCCTATCGAAATAAAGACAGCGGAAAAAGACGTTTAAGTCCCTTCTTTTACAATTTCTATCCTGATACCTTCATTTTGATCCACTTCGTCCTTCGGCGGAATGGTTACGCGCAATATTCCGTTTTTGTAAACCGCTTTTACCTTTTCCTGCGCGTATTTATCTAAAGGAACAAAATATTTCTGTTTTTCGATGTCTTTCATTTTAAGGCGGCGTTTAAAGTAATGAACGTTTTCTTCCGCGTTAAATCTTACCTGACTGTCCTCTTCCGCGTCCGAATTACCGATTTTCGCGGAGAAAACCATGTAATCGCCCTGAAACGAAAGGCTGATGTCTTTCTCGTCAAAACCGGCAAGCGCGAATTCAAAAACCAAAGACTTGTCTTCCGTCATAAAAACATTCATCGGCGGATACGAATAATTCGGATAAAAATCCGTGTTTTCATCGAAAAATTGTTTGAATATAAACGGTTCCTGATTAAAATTACCGCTGCCGCCGCAATTATTAAAATTCCTGTGGAATTCGCTGTTAAACTTTTGGGCTGCGTCGAATATTTCATCGAAAATGCTGCCCAGATCCATGTAATTTCTTGTACCTTTCATAAAAACTCCTTGCGCGAACGCTTTCGCCGTTCACAATTTTTATCACATCCCCATACGGGCGATGTTTATGAACCATCCGGCTCCATAGCTAAATTTACTAAAGATTGAATGAAAAGTCAAATGAATTTTAATAACCGGATGAAGAGGCGCCTGAAAGCAGTTTTACAGCGGAACTTGTTCCGATCCTCGAAGCCCCGGCATTTATGAACATTTCAAGATCGTCCCGGGTTTTTACACCGCCCGCCGCCTTGATTTTTACGTCTTTTCCAATGTGTTTTTTAAATAATTCCACATCCGCGATTGTCGCGCCCGCCGTTCCGAAACCTGTTGAGGTTTTTATAAAATCGGTGCCGGCTTGTGTTACAATTTCACACATACGCATTTTTTCTTCTTGCGATAAATAACAGGTCTCGATTATAACTTTTAATATTTTTTCGCCGCAGGTTTTTTTAATTAATTTAATTTCTTCCAATATGTAATCATAATTGTTATTTTTTACATCGCAGACATTTATAACCATGTCTATCTCGTTAGCGCCGCTCAGTATGGCGCGTTCGGCTTCTAAGACCTTCGCTGCTGTGATTGAATAACCAAGCGGAAAACCGATTACCGTACAGATATTTAAATCTTTATATTCGTTATTAATCGGTTTTACATAACAGGCGGGAACGCAGACTGAAGCGGTTTTAAACTTAACCGCCTCATCGCAGAGTGTTTTAATCTCCTGCCATGAAGCGGTCATTTTTAACAGAGTGTGATCTATTCTTGATAGAATCTCCGCATCTGTCATCGTCAGCCAATCTTATTAAGAGCCATCAGTACAAAATATACAAGGAACAACGCGGAGGCGCCGATTATGATTGTGTGCACTTCCTTTATCTTATTGTTAAAAAGTTTAACGATTACATAGAAAATAAATCCAGCCGCGATGCCGAAAGAAATGTTATATGCAAATGTCATAACAGCGATGGTAAGGAACGCGGGAATCGCCTCTTCCATGTCCTTCCATTGGATGCCGATAAAGGACTCAGCCATCATGATGCCTACGATGATCAATATGGGCGCTGTAGCCTGAGCCGGAGCCATACCAAAGAGCGATACCAGCGGCAGACAAATCAGGAACAGAAGAGCGGTAACTATGGAAGCCAGACCTGTGCGTCCGCCTTCGCTGATACCGGAGGCGCTTTCGATGTAGGTTGTGGTGTTGGAAGTGCCGAAAAGCGCGCCGATAGAAGTAGCTGTCGAGTCGGCAAATAACGCCTTATCCATTTTTGATTTAAAACCTTTTGATTCAAACAAGGCTTTTTCATCTTCATCATCAAAGATACCGTGTTTTCTGCCTGTGCCGATCAACGTACCGATAGTATCAAAAGTATCTGTAAGGCTGAAAGCGAAAATGGTTATCAATACGATAAAAGTCCTTCCGTCGGAAAACAGAGTCTTAAGACCGATTTCGCCGAAGAAAGCAAACGACACGTCGTTGAAACCTGAAAGCGCGGACATATCAAAAAGCTTATCGGGAACATGAGTTATCCCCATCGGGATACCGATCAATGTCGTGACAACAATGCCGATAAGCATCGCGCCTTTTACTTTTAATTGTAAAAGAATAATAGTAATTGTAAGACCGATAATCGCGAGAACCGGTCCTACAGAATTAAATTTACTCAGCTCCGGCACTGCCGCAGCGCCCGGGGTAAAGCCGGGCGAAGTGGAAACAAAGTTGATAAAACCTGCGTTCTTAACGCCGATGTAAGCGATGAAAAGACCGATACCGCCGCCGATTGCAAGTTGAAGCGATCTGGGTATCGATTTGATAATCGCTTTTCTAAGACTCGTTACCGTTACGATTATATTGATAATACCGCAGATAAATACCATGGCGAGAGCTTCCTGCCATCTGAAACCTAACGCTCCGCATACAGTGTATGCAAAGAAAGCGTTTAATCCCATACCAGGCGCCGTAGCGTAAGGCACTTTCGCGACCAAACCCATAATAAGAGTTCCGACAGCGGCGGCAATTATTGTGGCGACAAAAACGCCGCCCCAGCTCATCGGGTTGTCTTCCGTCCCGGCAAGCGTAAGAATACTCGGATTAACAAACATTATGTAAGCCATTGTAAAAAATGTTGTAAAACCGGCTAAAATCTCAGTTTGAACATTCGATCCGTTTTTAGTTATTCCAAAAAAATTATCCATAAAAATTATACCTTCCTTTGTTTTTCTACTTCACATACAGAGGGCGTTCTACATACTTTGTATGCAGAAGTTTGTGCGCTTTGTGTCCGCCGGGCTCGCCGAGGAATTCCTTGTAAACCTGCCCTATAAACGGATTTTGATGCGAACAGCGGTACTGCGATTTTTCATCATCTGTGTATATGCCGCCTGTGCGCTGTTTGCGGATTTCATCCGTGCAGCCGTAGGGCTGTCCGCCGCCTGCGATACATCCGCCGCGGCACGCCATTACTTCTACAAAGTGATAAGGCGGCTCTTTGCCGGCTTTAAGCGTGGCGCGGATTTTATCCAATACAGCCGCGATATTTCCCATCTGGTGAGCTACCGCGATGCGAATCTTTGTGCCGTTACCGAAATCAACTTCGCCTTCCTTAACGCCGTCCAAGCCGCGCGCAGGTTTAAAGTTGACATCGGCAAGTTCTTT
>WQSF01000017.1 GCA_009788065.1 Treponema sp. | reverse complement strand
CCGTGGATTGCGATTATCGGGCTTGGTATTTCCGCAAGCGAATCTTACGGGCATTTCTCCGGTTTATTATTTAATATCGGAATACTTCTTTTTGGCTGCGCTGTTCTTTTTTATGTGATCACTTTACCGGTTGAGTTTAACGCTTCATCAAGAGCGCTCGCGCTTCTTCGTTCAAACAATGTTTTAACTGAAGACGAATTAAAAGGCGCTAAAAAAGTTTTAACCGCCGCGGCACTGACATACGTAGCTTCCGCGCTTACAGCGATTGCGAGTTTACTGCGTCTGATATTGTTAAGAAGAGGACGAAGATAACTTATATCTTTTCACTTACAACTGTATTTGTTCTTGTTTTAACGCGCGCCGCTTCTGGCTCCATATCGAAATCTATATAGTGAAGTTTCGCCGATGCGTTTATTTTTGCAAGCATGTCCGCCGCGGTGTTAACAGTGATAAGATACTGTTCCGCGGGACGGAATGCGCGGCAGGCAGGGCATTGGCACCATGTAGTTTCAAAACCTTCATCCGGCAGAAGATGGAAAACAGGATCAGGTGAAATTTTATGCAGAACACGGTTTATATATTTTCTCGTATTATCCGCAACGACAGCAATAGATTTTGGATTGGTCGGGCATAGATGGTGAGCTTTTCTGCGTTTACCCTGTTCCATACGGAATAATTCACGGTTAAACAAATACAAATTTCTCGGTAAAAGAAGGGAAATATCCTGTCCTCCGGCTTCGATATAAAAAGCGTAGTGTTTTGCAAGTTTTATATATTTCGCGTTCCCGCCCTTAAAAAATTTGTCGTTCAGCGGAAAAACTAATGTGTTATATTCATTTTCTGTCGCCCATTTGATTTTTTTTACACGTTCCCGCGAGTTCATTTTCCTTGTGATGAACAGCCTTTTTCTAATCTGCTTCATACTTTTATTATATGGCATTATTTGACATTAGGCTATATCATAGTAGAATAATGTTTGGTAAAAAGCAGGAACAATCGCCCGATACATTCTGGCAAGAGTTCGAAGAAAAAACAGGCGAGAAAGTAATAACGCGCGGACTTGGAAAATACATATCCGGCTGGAACGATTTTGATGAAAAAGGCTGGGGCGGTCTTTGGGGATTAATCATCACCACTTCAGGCGGCTTTCGTTTCCATCATTTCCCGCAAAAAACCATTTTTGACTCTTTCACCGGTTTTATGAAAACCGAATCTGTCAAAGAAAAGACAATATTTATTCCGCAGGAGAAAATTATCTCTTCGGAAACAGCAAAAGAAAAGAAATTTTGGACAAAATTTTTTAGTTCTCTGCCGCCTCGGCTTGTAATATATTATAAAGACGATTCAGGGGAGGAGAAAAAATTGATTTTCGAGAGCGAGTATGCCCCAAGATAAAAAAATATCGGGTACGCTGGTTTACAGAATAATGATTCTATGAACGCTGTTTAAGGAGATAATATGCTCAAAATAAAAGGTGAAGTAATAAAAGTTGAAAAAGAAGATATTAGTGTCTCTACAATAGTTCAAGGAATTAAACAAGGGAACCCTGAGCCTTTTGGAGCAACGGCAGGTTCATGCGGAACATATCGAATCGGATATCCCACAGTAAGCCGCCATTTATTTATTACTATTTCAATATTTAATTCGAATTCGTGTGAACATCAGCATATAAAAATAGATGTGCGGGAATCAGCCTGTAATATTAACGGGTGGAAAAATTTAACAGAATCACGGGTAGCTCAATTAAGAGATAAACTTATTAAAAAATATGTTGATGTTGAAAACAATAAGGAAGAATGGAATTTCGTTGATGAAAAAATGATTGTAAATATTAAAATGCCTGATAGGACTCCTCTTTATTCTGAAGTTTTTGCACCGCCGCAGCAATTTAATACAATAATTGATTATTTAAAATTTCGTTTTACTTCTATAAGAGAATATCGAGACTTTTTTCTTACCCGTTGTAAAAAGTACGATTTTGAAAGACAACAAAAAATATATCAAAGTTTCCCTTTTAACGATGATTATTTAAATAAACCAATCGGATCAGAACCTGTCGATTCTGATTATAATGAGAATGCAAAAATAATTTACGGTAAAGATAATAAAAAAATTAAAATTGTAAAAAAAGTGTACAAGCGATAGTTTTTAATGTTTTTATTGGTAAAAAAAATGCATAGGAATAAAACAGTAATAATTTCTTTAGCTGTATAACTTCGCAATAACTCCTTGAGAATATTGGTTTTTTGTGAATATAATAAAATATGTGTAATTCACCGATCCGTGTTGCCGCCGCGATTGATATCGGCACAACTAATGTTCAAGCGTCTCTTGTCGATCTTGATACAGGTAGCGTATTAGAAACGACTTCCGAGTTGAACACGCAGCGCAGTTTCGGCGCGGATGTGATGAGCCGCATTAGCGCCGCTCAAAACGGTAAGTTAAACGAACTTTTTTTTGCTATTAATAATCAGGTAGAAAACATACTGCGAAATTTTATCAGCAGACATAATCTTTCCGCCGTTACGCAATGCGCTGTCAGCGGTAACACTGTTATGCTTCACCTTTTTTGCCGAGCTGATCCTTCACCGATGGGGCATGCGCCGTATACGCCTAAATTTTTAGATGAGCAAAATTTTTCGGGAGCGGAAATTTCACTTTCCGCTGCGCAAGTTACTCTGCTTCCCAGCATTTCAGCGTTTATAGGAGCCGATATTACCGCCGGTTTGACTTTTATTAACATAATGGGCAAAGGTGAAAACGCGCTTTTTGTAGATGTCGGGACAAACGGCGAGATAGTGTTATTCATTGAAAACGAAAAAAAACTTTTATGTTGTTCAACAGCCGCAGGTTCATGTTTTGAAGAAACCGAAATTAACTGCGGCTTAAGCGCCTCGGATTTTATTAACGCGGTTGCTCAAATGAAGCATGAAAATATTATCGATGAAACAGGCGCGTTGGATGATAAATTTAGAAACAGCGGTTTTCCGGTTAAAGACGGAAGAATAATCACTCAAAAAAATGTGAGAGAATTCCAACTGGCAAAGAGCGCGATTTATTCCGGGATTAAAACAATTTACAAAACAGCGCATCTGGATTTAAAAAATATCGGTGCGGTATATATCGCCGGAGGATTTGGCGAGCACCTCAATTTGAAAAACGCCGCAGAAGTAGGTCTTCTTCCTCAGGAATTTATCGGCAGAGAAGAAGTAAAAATCGAAATCTGCGGCAACACCAGTTTAAAGGGAGCAGAACAAAATTTAATCGATCCTGCTTTCCTGCCGCGCTGCCGTGAGATTATTACTCATGCTGAACCTATAGATTTGGCAAATAACAAATATTTTGCAGCCGCGTATGAACATAATATGTGGTTTTAAAGCATGAATGAAAATTGATTGCGAAAGATTAAACCGTTATTCGCATATTTTACTGACAATATAATCTATTAATTCTTTATATTTATTATCTTTAATTAATTTGTTGTTTTCTGTGCAATTTTCCAAAATATAATTTTTAATATCTTCAACTTTTTCAAATCCATTTTTAATTTCATGATCCAACAATGATTTTGCCCAATTATTATCTTTTTCTAGTGAATATGTTATTGACCTAATAATATATTCATTTATTATTGTTTCCAAATTGTTATATAAATTATTTACAAACTTCTCGGGTGTTTTTACATTTTTATATTTGCTCTGATCAAAATACTTTTTTGTTAAATCGTTAATAACAGTATGGGCGATTTCGTGCCGTGAAACTCTTATAGATTCTTTTAAATTAAATATATATCGAGTATCCTTATATCCCAATGGGCTTATTATTATATAATTTTTTATATTTGTACTTATCCCGAAATTTCCAAACACTAACGGAGATATAATTATTTCGTAATTTTTTCTTTCGATGCTTAAATATTCAAATATAAAATTTATTTCATTTAATAAAATTTCTTTATTTCCAAAATCGTTTATTATTTTATCGTATTCAACTTTATTATTATCAAAAAACCAGTCGAATTGAGTTTCCTTATAAAAATTCTTAATGCTGTCTATAAAAATTTCATATTTAATATTATTGTAATTTGTATTTTTATTTAACTCCGAGGGATCAGTATAATTTAAGAGCAAAGTTAAAAATGCGCTTATATCTATTTCTTCGTTAGACAATTTATTAAATAAATCTACAGTTTCATGATGTTTATATTTATTAAAATATAAATTTACATTTTCTTTATATTTACATTGAAACAACTCTTGATTAAAAAATCTTTTTGCAAGATCATCCCAATAATTACAGAGTGTTTGAATAACTGTAATTAATTCTATACGCTGGTCAATGCATATTTGCATTAATTATAAAACGCTCTGCAAACTTCNGCGGCGGTTGCGGCGTCAGGAGTGTACGCGTCGGCGCCGATTTCGTCAGCGTAAGTTTGCGTAACAGGAGCGCCGCCTATCATNACTTTTACTTTATTGCGTACGCCTGCGTCCGTAAGCGCGTCGATTACATCTTTTTGAGCTGTCATTGTAGTGGTTAAAAGNGCGGAAAGGCANAAAACTTTTGCGTCAGTTTCTTTAATTTTATCTACAACTTTTTGAGTGTCGCAGTCTACGCCAAGATCTTCAACTTCGATACCTTTACCTTCGATCATCATTTTAACAAGATTTTTTCCAATGTCGTGCTGGTCGCCTTTCACTGTGCAGATTATCGCTTTACCCACCGGCTGGACGCCTGCCTTGGCAAGAGCGGGTTTAAGAGCTTCTGTCGCCTTATTCATCGCGCGCGCCGCAATTAAAACCTCCGGCACAAAAACTTCATTGCGTTTAAACTTGCCGCCGATTATATTCATCCCGTCCATCAGGGCGTTTTGCAGAATGTCAGCAGGATCAGCTCCGGCATCGAGCGCTTTTTGAACCGAAGGAACGATATCTTTCGCTTTTCCTTTTTGAAGAAGTTCCGATATTTCACTGAAAATTTCATTGTATTCGGACATATTATGCTCCTTAAAATGATAGTTATCTATAAGGATAATATATTTTTTATCATAAGTACAGAGTTTTTGACTGTAACATTTATTATCAATTTGATACAATACGGGTATCTGCCATTAAAACGGCGTATACTTTTACGATAAACGACATTAAAAACCGTTTATCTCATCAGGAGATAATAATGATAATTGCTTTAAAACCTGGAGTTAGCAAAGAAGATATTAATCAATTAATCGCTGACCTTGAAATTTTGGGTGTAAAGGTTGACTCTTCTCAGGGTTCTTCGCAAGTCGTGCTTGGGCTTGTAGGTGACACAACAGTTATAAACGACGACGCGTTAAGAGCGAATCGCTGGGTTGACAGGGTTATCCGCGTACAGGAACCGTATAAAAGAGCGAATCGAATGTTTCATCCTTTGGATACAGTGCTTGAATTTAAAAGCGATCAGAAAGCCGCAAAGATCGGCGGTGATTTTTTTGCTGTAATCGCAGGACCGTGTTCGGTGGAAAGCCGGCAGCAGCTTGTAGCCGTTGCTGAATCTGTCAAAAAATCCGGCGCGGCTTTTCTCCGCGGCGGCGCTTTTAAACCGAGAACCAGCCCTTATAGTTTTCAAGGCATGGGCTGCGAAGGTATTGATCTTTTGGTTGAAGCAAAAAAAGAAACAGGTCTTCCGATTGTTACCGAGTTGATGGAAATCAGCCAGCTTGAATTATTTGAAGATGTTGATATGATTCAAGTCGGCGCAAGGAATATGCAGAACTTTAATCTTTTAAAAGAATTGGGAAAATCTAAAAAACCAGTTCTTTTAAAACGCGGGATGGCTTCAACAATGACTGAACTTTTAATGGCGGCCGAATATGTAATGGCAGGCGGTAACAGCCAGATAGTTCTTTGCGAGCGCGGAATCCGCGGCTTCGATAATTTTACACGTAACATTCTTGATCTTGCGATAATTCCCGCGCTTAAGAAAAAAACTCACCTGCCTGTAATTGTAGACCCAAGCCACGCGACGGGTCTTTCGTGGATGGTTCCTTCAATGTCAAAAGCCGCCATCGCCGCAGGAGCCGACGGTATTATCGTAGAAGTTCATAATGATCCTGAACACGCGCTCTGCGACGGCGAACAATCTCTTATGCCTGAGCAATTTAACGATCTTATGAACGTCATTCGCAAATACGCTGATATTGAAGGAAAGGTTTTATAATTGCGTTTAATTATAGATTGTAATGTCGGTATCGTCGGACTGGGGCTTATGGGCGGCGCTATCGCCAAAGCGCTTCGTACACAGTGCGGTGTTACGCAAAAACGGCTTTTTGCCTGTGATCAGGACAATGATACATTGAATGCCGCACAGCAGGCAGGACTTATTTGCAAAGGTTTTGATGTTTCTCATGCTGATGCCAGAGGCGTTGGAGAAATGCTTGCGTTATGCGACATTGTTTTTCTTTGTTTGAATCCTTCGTCGATACTGCGTTTTCTTGAACAATGGAAAGATTCATTTAAAAATAACTGCGTTGTTACCGATATTGCGGGAACTAAGGCGAGTATTGCCGCCGCTGCTGAAAAATTCTGCGAGTACAGAAAAAATGACAATATTGATTTTATTCCAGGTCACCCGATGGCAGGCGCTGAAAAAAGCGGTTTTAACAACTCAAGCCTTTGCAATTTTAACGAAAAAAATTATATCCTTACTCCAATTTCGCGTAACGAACCAAACAATCTTGAATTTTTAAAAAGTATAATTTACAAAATGGGTTTTTCCCGTATTACCGAAGTAACTCCTGTGGAACATGATCGCAAAATCGCCTTTACAAGCCAGCTCTGCCACGTCATTGCCGCCGCCCTCATCGACTGCGAAAGCGATTTGGAAATCACCCGCTTCGGCGGCGGCAGTTTTGAAGACTTAACCCGTATCGCCATGCTCAACGCTCCCATGTGGACAGAACTTTTTATGGAAAACCGCAGTGCTCTCTTGGATCGCGTTGAACAATTTGAAAAAAGCCTTGATGATTTAAAAACACTTATCAATAGCGATAATGCAAAAGAACTGGAAAAAAGACTTTCGCTTGTGAGAGAGAGAAGGGTAGAGATGAGCAGGAAAGATTGAAAAAGGTGTCAGTTACCCGCGCTAATAATAACGTAGTTAAGATTTTATTTATTCATCAAAATACCCGAACAAAACGGTGAACAATAACACTTATTCCGATATTATACAATATGATATATTCTTCTTTATTTCAATTATTTTTTTTATTGTCATTCCGTTTTCTTCTGTTATTTTTATTACTTCTTCTTTTGAATATTTATTAAATCCTTTTCTTGAAAAATTTGTTTTATCTAATTGTTTTTTTGTATATATTGCATTTATAAATATTCCATTCGGTTTTAATATTCTTTTGATTTCTGAAAAACATATTTTTAAATCATCCCAAAAATAAATCGTATTTACTGTATAGATTATATTAAACATTTCATTTTCAAATGTTGTTTTATTATTTATATTTTCTAATAATAATGTCAGACAATTATTGTTAATGTATTGTTTATACTTTTTAGAAACAATATTTACCATATCTTTTGATATATCTATTCCAAATATTTTTATATTATTATTCTTTTTTAATAATTTATTTATTAAATATCCGTTTCCAAATCCTATATCTAATAAAATGTCATTATTTTCTAAATTTATATTATTCAATACTGCTTTATATTGTTTTTGATTCATAATATTCATTATTTTAGTGGTTATTTTCCCGCCTATTCCATTAGGATTTCTAAAATTATTACCTACATATTCAATAAATTTCTTAAACATAATTCCTTTTACTATATTTCTATTATTATGTCAATATAAATATTTTTTAAATTTAAATATTTTTTTGATTTAGTTATACGTTTACCTAGAACGTAAGATGTTATATAATTTCACTTTAATCTATAAAATTATATATAAAACGTAAAAATTAAAATTAACATAACACCATCGTAAAAAACGTAACAGTATTTTCGCCATTGTTATACGCTACACCTGCCGACTTGCTAAGTTCCGTTACGTCAATCCCTGCTGCTTCAATCGAACCAATTTGTTTTTCAGGAAACAAGCATGTTTCAGGAAACGCGCATTTAACGCAAACGGGGCAGTTCCCCGCGCCGTAAACAGGAGCGTCGCATAACATTATTTTTATTTCTGCGGTAAGCAGAGCATGACGCTCCCTTGCTTTTGTTATTCCGTCATAATCAAACGAATCTTCTAAATCATGCTTGGTGGTAAATACTAACACATTCTGATAAGAAAGAATTTTCTTCTGTTGTTCTTCAATCGAAGTGCAGGCAGGCGGACAAGTCCATGATTTATTATAATAACCGCAAACATTTGTTTTGCAATATTCAAGCAATGTCGGCGAAAAAGTTAAAGCGGTAGTTGGCGCCTGCCCCCATTCATGAACCGGAACGCCAACAAAGATAAAAGCTTCCCGAAGCCTGTTAATCACGCAAGCCTCCTCAAAAAAATTTCATGTTAATCCGTCTAATCCGCGATAATCCGTGGAGCATGTCCACTAATTAAAAAATTCTTAACTATCATCTCCCCATGAGATGTCAATATCGACTCAGGATGAAACTGCACTCCATACACCGGGTATTCATTGTGACAAACAGCCATAACCTCGCCATCCTGTGTCCATGCAGTAATTTTAAGAACATTCGGCAAAGTTGATTTTATCCCTGCCAGAGAATGATAACGCGCAGCTTTTATAATTTCCGGCATGCCTTTAAACATGGCAGTCTCTCTGTCCACCGTTACCTGCGAAGACTTACCGTGCATCAGCTTACTCGCGTACGATACAGTGCCGCCGAAAGCCTCAAAAATCGCCTGATGTCCGAGGCAGATTCCAAAAATCGGTATAACAGTATGAACTTGTTTTATTAAATCAATGCAAATACCAGCGTCCGAAGGTTTACCGGGACCAGGAGAGATAAAAATATATTCAGGCGCAAGTTTTTTTATTTCGTCCACGCTTAGCGCGTCGTTACGCACAACATTAATATCTGGATTTATCGAACCGATAAGCTGGTATAGATTATATGAAAAACTGTCGTAATTATCGATTAACAGGATCATTCAATGCCTCCCGACGACAATTTTAATGCACTCATCACAGCGGTGCATTTGTTTACGCATTCCTGATATTCCGATTCGGGGTTACTGTCTGCGACAATGCCTGCGCCGCTTCTGATAAATACTTTGCTGTTTCGTTTGTAAACAATCCTGATTGCAATGCAGGTATCCATGTTACCTGTAAAATCCAGGTAGCCAATCGCGCCGCCGTAAATTCCGCGCTTGTTTTTTTCCTGCGCGTTGATAATTTGCATTGCGCGAATTTTCGGTGCTCCCGAGAGGGTGCCTGCGGGAAGTACTGCGTTAATCGCGTCCAATCCTTTTTTATCGCCGCATATTTCACTGCTCACTGTAGAACCAATATGCATAACATGAGAAAATCTGAGGATAGACATATAATTTTCTACTTTTACAGTTCCAAATTTGCTGATTTTTCCCAGATCGTTTCTGCCGAGGTCTACAAGCATGTTGTGTTCGGCAAGTTCTTTTTCATCGGCGAGAAGTTCTGTTTCAAGAGCGATGTCTTCTTCATCGGTTTCGCCGCGTTTTCGCGTTCCTGCTAACGGATAAGTGAACAATCTACCGTTATGTAATTTTACCAGAGTTTCAGGCGACGCGCCTGCGATTTCAAGATTGCTTCCGCTAAAATAAAACATATAAGGCGAAGGATTAATCGTTCGCAGTACGCGGTATGTATCAAAAATACTGCCTTCAAAATCAGCTTCATATCGGTTGGATAATACAACCTGAAAAATATCTCCTTCTTTAATGTGGTCTTTCGCTTTTGATACCATTTGGCAGTATTCATTTTTTGTAAACAAGCCTTTAAAATCCGACTTGATATTTGCTTTGGGAGTCTGCACGCGGTCTCCGGTTTTAATCAGCTTTTTTAAATTTTCGAGCTGTGTTACTCCCTTTTCGTATTCAGCTTCAAGATCTTCAGTTTTTATATTTACAATTAAAACAATTTTTTGTTTGTAGTTGTCAAAGGCAATCACTTTATCAAAGAGCATTAAATCGACATCGTTAAAACATTCTTCGTCATTTGCATTCAATTTTAGAGCCGGCTCGCAGTATTTTGCGTAATCATAGGCGAAATAGCCGACAAGACCTCCTGTAAACGGAGGAAGATAGTCAAATTTAACGCTCTTATGCTGATCGAGAATTTCCTGTATATGTTTGTTCGGATTATTTGTTTCAAACGTTTTAGAATCCGCCGAATTTACAGTCATTGCGCCGTTTATGCAGGTAATTTCCAGTTTTGGATCAAATCCAAGAAAGGTGTACCTGCCCCATGTTTTATTATCCTCGGCGCTTTCAAGAATAAAACAATGCTTGCTTACATTCATTAGTTTTTGCAGAACATCAATCGGCGTAACCATATCCCCGTACATTTCCGTACTGAGGGGAATTACATTGTATTCTTTTGTTGATGTTATTTTTTTCGCATCATCAAATGAAGGATATAACATTTAAATTATTTTCTCCTCGAGCACCGCGCGTTTTTTGAGCTCTTGCATCAACGAAGCAAACTGTTCCAAATCCAGCGACTGCGCGCCGTCGCATAACGCTTTCGCGGGATTGTTATGCGATTCTATCATCAAGCCGTCTGCGCCGACAGCGAGAGCGGCTTTCGCAAGCGGCGGCACGAGACTTCTTGAGCCGGATGCGTGGCTTGGATCTACAATGACCGGAAGATGCGATTTTTGCTTGATTACCGCAACGGCGGATAAATCCAAAGTGTTACGTGTCATTGTCTCGAATGTACGGATGCCTCGTTCGCAGAGAATTACATCATTGTTGCCGGATGATACAATGTATTCGGCGCTCATTAATAATTCTTCGATAGTGTTTGCAAGACCGCGTTTTAAAAGCACAGGTTTTTTAAGTTTGCCGACCGCTTTTAACAAATCGTAATTTTGCATATTCCTCGCGCCGACCTGCACTATATCAATGTCATCAAATAAGTCAACTTGGGTTTGATTCATTATTTCCGAAACAATTGGAAGACCTGTTTCTTTTTTTGCAAGGCGCAGCATGTCGAGGCCTTCAACCTGTTTGCCCTGAAACGCGTACGGTGATGTTCTTGGTTTGAACGCTCCGCCGCGAAGGATCTTGGCGCCGCTCGATTTTACGCTTCGCGCGATCTCAAGGATTTGCTCGCTGCTTTCAACAGAACACGGACCTGATATAACGGTAAAAAACCCTTCTCCGATAGACACATCGCCGACTTTTATAATTGTTCCATATTCATGAACAGTTCTGTTGACCGCCTTAAATTGCTCTGTAATACGTTTTCCAAAATCGATAATATCATTGGTTTCAACAACATGATCCAAATCGACCGTCATCGTATTACCGATTAAACAGACCGCTGTATGTTCTGTTCCGATACTGTAGATGGTAGAAAAACCTTTTTCCTCCCATTCGGTTATAAATTTGTCAATCTTCTCTTTTGGTACATTGGGCTTAAGTACGAAAACCATCTTTTTCTCCTTGTTGGTATTATACAATATATGGTATAATAAAGTCATGAATGGCGAACAAAAAAATGAATTTATAGAGAAGTATGCGAATTTCATGCTTAAGCATGGTATGATCGACAATGAACTTTATTTAAAGTATGAGGTTAAGCGCGGTTTACGCGATATCAGCGGAAAGGGCGTTCTTGTCGGCCTTACCGAAATCTCCGAGATTGTTTCTCATGTTATCGAAGACGGCGACTATGTTCCCTGCGAGGGAAAACTTTATTATCGCGGTATTAATATCGAAAAACTCGTTAACGGTTTTTTAAGCGAAAAGCGTTTTGGTTTCGAGGAGGCGTGTTTTCTTCTTCTATTCGGACATTTGCCAAGTAAAAGTGAATATACTGAATTCACCGCACTAATCGAAAATAATACCGATCTGCCTCATAATTTTGTACGAGATACGATTATGAGCGCTCCTTCAAAAGATATGATGAATTCTCTTTCCAAGAGTGTGCTTACTCTTTATGCTTACGATGAAAACCCCGATGAGATTTCAATCGAAAATGTTTTACGGCAATCCATAAAATTGATCGCGCAGTTTCCTCTGCTGTCGGTTTACGGGTATCAGTCTTATCTTCATTTTCACGAAAACGAAAGTTTGATGATTCATCCGCCGCAAGAAGGCGCTTCCATTGCGGAAAATATTCTTCACATGCTCCGCCCGGATTCAAGTTACACCGATCTTGAAGCTAAAATTTTGGATCTTGCTCTTGTGCTTCATGCAGAACACGGCGGCGGTAATAACTCGACATTTACAAATCACGTTGTAACATCATCGCATACCGATACTTATTCGGCGGTGGTCGCTTCGCTCGCGTCGCTTAAAGGTCCTCGTCACGGCGGTGCGAATATTAAAGTTGTGCAAATGGTGCGTGACATGATGGAAAATATTTCTAATTGGAACGATGACGATGAAATTAATCGTTATCTTGAAAAATTATTAAACAAAGAAGCTTTCGACCGTTCCGGTTTGATCTACGGAATGGGTCATGCTGTTTATTCTTTGTCTGACCCGCGCGCAATTATCCTAAGGCAGTTTGTCGAACAGCTTGCGGCGGAGAAAGGACGGGCGGAAGAATACAAGTTCTATTCAAAAGTTGAAACTTTAGCTCCTGTTGTGATCGGCAAGGTTCGCAAAATTTACAAAGGTGTCAGCGCAAACATCGACTTTTACTCAGGTTTTGTTTACAGTATGCTCGATCTACCCGAACATATTTTTACGCCGCTCTTCGCCTGCGCCCGCATCGCGGGTTGGAGCGCGCACAGGCTGGAAGAACTTGTAAATAACGGCAAGATTATTCGTCCTGCGTATAAATCTGTAACAAAGCAACAGTCTTATATTCCTTTAAAGGAAAGAGTTTAATTTTAGTTATAGCATCTGGATCAGCGCGAAATTAAGCGCCGGGGGTGATCATGATTAATGTCGCAATTATAGGTACAGGTAATATTTCCATCCAGCACATTGACGCTTTCCTTGCGTTTTCGGATAGATGTAAAATTACCCATCTTGTTGATATTTTTCAGGAGAAAACTGAAAAATTGAATAAAGATCGCAATATCGGCGCGAAAGTATGCGTTTCTTATAAAGATATTTTAAACGAAAACGATATCGATCTTGTAAGTATCTGTACCCCTCCGTTTTGCCACGCGGAGATAGCAATAGATTTCCTTAACGCCGGAAAAAATGTGTTAGTTGAAAAACCTATGGCAGCGTCTCTTGAAGAATGTGACATGATGATCGCCGCCGCCAAAAATAACAAAAAAATGCTTTCAGTTATTGCGCAAAACCGTTTCCGTGATCCTGTTTACAATCTTAAAAAGGTTTTAGATACTCGTTTAATTGGTAAGATTGTTCATGCGCAGGTTGAATCCCTGTGGTGGAGAGGACATGCATATTACGATTTATGGTGGCGCGGCACTTGGGAAAAAGAAGGCGGCGGCTGTACCTTGAATCACGCTGTTCACCACATTGATATGCTTTGCTGGATGTTAGGACTGCCTAAAAAAGTGAACGCAGTTATCAGTAACGCTTCACACGACAACGCGGAGGTTGAAGATATTTCCGCCGCAATTTTACAGTATGATGACGGACTCTGCGCGAAAGGGGCTCTCGCTCAATTAACAGCTTCTGTAATCCATCACGGAGAAGAACAACAGTTGATTTTTCAAGGTGAAAACGCTCGTATTTCCTGGCCGTGGAAAGTTGCGGCTAATATCGCGCAGCCGAATGGTTTTCCTGAAAAAGAGCAAAATACGGCTTTAATAAAACAGCTCAATGATTATTACGAATCCCTTCCCGAACTTGCTCATTCATTTCACAAAGGACAAATTGATGATGTGTTATCTGCAATAGAGAACGCCCGCGCGCCAATGATTTCAGGCGAGGGCGGCAGGAATACAATCGAATTAATAACCGCAATATATAAGGCAGGTACCGAACAAAGAGCTGTCGATCTTCCTATTAATAAAGAAGATCCTTTTTATACAGTTAAAGGAATGAAGGAGAGAGTTCCGCGTTTTTACCAAAAATCTTCTTCTAAGGATGATCAGAGCGGAAAAATTACATTTTAATAAATCGAGGTTATTATAATGAATAAGTCAAATGGAATGAATTACGCGCCCAAAGGGAAGCCCGCGCCTGTAGTAAAAAAAGGCGAATTTGTATTTGCGGCAATCGGATTGGATCATGGTCATATATACGGACAGTGTAACGGACTTATTGAAGCAGGCGGAATTTTGAAAAGCGTTTACGATCCCGATCCAAAAAAAATGGATAAATTTTGCGATACTTACAAGGACGTTAAACGCGCTGCAAGTGAAGAAGAAATTCTAAGCGATAAAGAAACGCTTCTTGTCGCAGGAGCCGCAGTTACTTCAGAACGCTGCGCATTGGGATTACGCGTTATGTCGGCTGGAAAAGATTATTTTACGGACAAGGCGCCGCTCACTACGCTTGATCAACTCAATGCCGCCAAAGCAAAAGTAAAAGAAACCGGAAAAAAGTATATGGTTTATTACAGCGAGCGCATTCATGTAGAAAGCGCCGTGTTTGCAGGTCAGTTAATACAGCAGGGAGCAATAGGCAAGGTGATTCAAGTGTTGGGACTTGGACCTCATCGTCTTTCGGCTCCCTCTCGACCCGAATGGTTTTTTAAAAAAGAAAAATACGGCGGTATACTTTGCGACATAGGCAGTCATCAGATAGAGCAATTTTTATTTTATGCGGACGTGAAGGACGCGACAATTACGCGCAGCCAGATCGCGAATTACAATCATCCGCAATACCCGGAACTTGACGACTTTGGAGACGCAATGCTTGTCGGTGACAACGGCGCGTCCCATTATTTTCGCGTAGACTGGTTCACACCCGACGGACTTCAAATGTGGGGAGACGGCCGCTCATTTATACTCGGTACAGAAGGCTTCATCGAGCAACGCAAGTATATGCAGTTGGGTGAAAGTAAAAGCCGGGGAGGCCACTTGTACCTTGCGAATAAAGAAGGGGAAACTTATTTTAATGTTGAAGGAAAAACAGGCTATCCCTTCTTTGGAGAATTAATCCTTGATTGCCTTAACCGCACAGAAAACGCCATGACCCAGGAACACGCGTTCAAAGCGGCGGAGCTGTGCGTTAAAGCGCAAATGCAGGCAGTAAAGATAGCTTAATTTAATACAGGTTTTTCCTAAGCAAAAATAAAAAAGTGTCATTTGATCAATTAATTAGACGATAAGTAATAAGACCTTTAAATTAAGCAGGTCAAAATTTTATTATCTTTGAAGGAGTGTACAATGGTATATGGTTATATCAGAGTTAGTACAGACAAACAAACTGTTGATAATCAGCGGTTTGAAATTGAACGGTTCTGTTCGGAAAACAATTTAAAAATTGAACAGTGGATCGAGGAAACTATCAGCGGAAGTAAAACGCCTGATAAAAGACTTTTAGGCTCGCTTTTAGAGGAGGTTAAACCCGGCGATCTTATTATTTGTTCTGAATTATCAAGACTTGGACGAAGTCTTTTTATGATTATGTCTATTCTAAATCAACTAATGCTTAATGATGTCAGAATATGGACAATTAAAGATAATTACAGGTTAGGTGACAATATTCAATCGAAAGTTTTAGCTTTTGCTTTCGGTTTGTCTGCAGAAATTGAACGCGACTTAATTTCTCAAAGAACAAAAGAAGCGCTTGCGAGAAAACGCGCCGAAGGAAAAATTCTTGGAAGGCCTCACGGAAGAAAATCAACTTATGTTAAACTTTCAGGATGCGAACAGGATATTTTACTGCTTTTAAAAAGAAATTTTTCAAAGACCGCGATTGGCAGGATATACGGCGTTAACAGAATGACCGTAGATACATTTCTAAAAGAGCGTTTAAAAATAAAATCACCCCTTGACAAACCCTATACAAATGTGTAGTATTATAATATGGACAAAATCGACGTTGGAACATGCGGTTACTCGTACAATGAATGGGTAGGCCCTTTTTATCCTCTAAAAACCAAACAGGAAGAATACCTGCCTTTTTACGCGGAACAATTTTCCACAGTTGAACTCAATTTTTCGTACTATGTTATGCCTACTGTTGATCAAATACGGCGTATGGTAGAAACTTCGGGAAATTTGGCTTTTGCCATAAAGGCGCCGCAGTCGCTTACCCACAAGGTTGATCCTTCAAAATGGCAGGACGAGGCGAAAACTTACCTTGAGGCAATCGAGCCGCTTAGGGAAGCGGGAAAACTGGAAGCGGTTTTGTTTCAATTTCCGTATTCGTTCCATTACGAGGCCGACAGCAGGCGGCATCTGGACAGGATTTTAACCGAATTTTCGGGTGTGCCGAGCGCCGTAGAGTTTAGAAACAACGACTGGAACAACAACCGGGTAATCGACGAGTTTAAAAAAAGGCAGGTTTCATACGTTTCCACGGATTTGCCGGATTTAAAAGGGCTTCCGCCTGTGATGGATGTTTCCACTTCCCAGCTTGCGTATTTTCGTCTGCACGGCAGGAACGCCGATAAATGGTGGAGTTCAGACAGCCGCGCAAGGTACGACTATTTGTACAGCGACAAAGAGCTTGAAGGCGCGGCGCAGAGGATTAAACGTATTGTAATAAAAGCGGATAAAATACTTGTTTATTTTAATAATCACGCGAGAGGGCAGGCTGTAAAAAACGCTTTAACGCTGAAGAAAATTTTGGAAAAAATGGATGAGGGCAATAGCTCATCTTAACATCATCGGTTTTCGAGCGGCGGTAGCGGGGCTTTTCGACAGCTCCCTTTTCGGGCGGCCGTATGTGGTCGCGGGCAGGGTTGGAGGGCAGGCGGTGGCATGGGACGTGTCGCCCGCCGCGCTTAAAGAAGGGATAAAATACGGCGCGCTTCTTTCTGCGGCGCGGCGGCTTGTAAAAGATTTGACGGTTGTCTCTCCCGATCCTGCCGCCTGTTCGCAGGTTAATGGCGTTCTCGAAGGCATAATAAGCCGTTACGCTCCTGTATGGCAGAACGACGGCGCCGGAAATATCTATCTTGATTTAACAGGCACAAGGCGGATTTTCGGTCCCGCTTCGGACTGTGTCTGCCATATTCAAAATGAAATTCTCGACAAAATAAAAATTGAAGCCGCCGCGGCGGCAGGAACAAACAAGCTTGTCTGCAAGGTTGCAAGCAGAACAATTCGCCCCGAAGGATTGATCGAAGTGCGCTCAGGCGAGGAAGCTTCATTTCTTTCCCATCAGGACATTGCGCTTTTGCCGGGACTTGGCTCTTCATTAATGAAAACTATTCGCGTAACGGGCTTCCGCGAAGCGGGAGAATTGGCGGCTCTGAGCGACAGCGAAGCGTTATCCCTGTTCGGCAAAAAAGGCATTCTTTTAAGAGACAGCGCCCGCGGTATCGATGATTCCCCCGTTGCCGCTTCGGGAAAAAGAATTATCGAAAGCCGTGCCGATTTTCCGCAGGATGTAATTGACGATACTGTGATTAAGGGGGCGGTCGCTTCCGTCTGCGAAAACGCGGGGCTTCAAATGCGGAGGGATAAATTGGGAACTTCCGAGATTCGTTTTTCCGCCGTTTACGCGGACGGAGTGACCGTGGAAATAAGCGAGAAAAGAAAACAGCTTTTGGTAATGGATAAAGATTTAATAACGGCGGCTGCCGGCTTGTATCAAAAGGCAGTGATCCGGCGCGTTCGCATACGTTCAATTTCCGTTTCTCTGGAAAACTTTTCTCCTCTTGGCTATGAGCCTGATTTATTTGAAATCGAGACAGAAACAAGAAACCGCAGATTACAGGAAGCCGCGGATAAAATACAGTTTCGCTACGGAACAGGAAAAATCACACGCGGCATTGTTCTTGCCGCGTCAAACAAAAAATTTGCTTTATGAATACAAGGCTTGGATTAATATCAGCTTATTCATTTCTCTACGGTGTTCATAAACCGGAAGCGCTGCTGGATGCGGCGCTTTCTTTCGGAATAAAAACAGTTTCGATTTGCGATTTGAATAATCTCTACGGAGTACATTCGTTTCTGGAAGCTGCAAAAGAGAGGGGAATACGGCCTGTTATCGGGGCGGCTCTTAGCATCGATCAGAAATCTTCATCAAATTATATTTACTGCTTTGTAGAAAACAGGCATGGCTTCAGCAGATTGTGCGAACTTTTATCGATACGGAACAAAGATGTAAAAAATTTTAATCCGGTTCCGCTGTTGCGTGAAGATTCTTCGGGACTTATTCTCGCTTCCGCGGACGGCGCCGCTTTATCAACTCTTGCCGGAAATGTAAAAAATCTTTACGCCTCTGTAACTGCCGAATGTTTGGGCGGTATCGGCTCTCACAGATCCTTAAAACTTCCGCTTGCTTTTCTTGACACCGCCCTGTTTCTGGAGAAAGACGATTATTCCGTGCACAGAACATTACGCGCGATTGGGTTGAATAAAACTGTCGGCAGTCTCGCGGCTGAAGAAACAGTCCAGGAAGGGAAAAGCGTTTTCAAAACCGGCGAACAGTTGTCGGGATTTTTAAACTCGTGGCCGCAGGCAGTGAAGGGCGCCGAAGAAATCGTTGCGAAATGTCAGTTTAACGAACTCTTTGATGGTTTTATTTTTCCTTCTTACGGCGATCAGCCCGTGCAGGAGTTAAAGCAAAGGGTTTACTCAGGCGCTTCGCTGCGCTACGGCGAACTCGGAGACATGGAGGTTGACCGTATCGAGTACGAACTGGAGATAATCGAGAAAATGGGTTTTGCTCCGTATTTTTTGCGTATGGACGATATTGTAAAACTGGCTAAAGTGTCCGAGGGGATTAAGAACAGCAGTCAAAGAACCTGCGGGCGCGGTTCGGGCGCGGCTTCAATTGTTTCTTATTCGCTTGGAATTACCAATGTTGATCCGATAGCGTACAATCTTTATTTTGAACGTTTCTTAAGCGCCGCAAGACCCGATCCGCCTGACATTGATGTGGATTTTGCATGGGATGAAAGAGACGGTTTAATAAAAACTTTAATCGAAGAATTCGGGAGCGACTACTGCGCAAGAGTCGCCAATCATAATTTTTTCCGTTCGCGTTCCGCTCTGCGCGAGACTGCGAAAGCCTACGGATTCCCGGATGCGGAAATATCAAATTTGGAAAGAAAAATTTTCGACTTCCGTGAAAAAGAAGAAAATATCGATCCCCTCTGGCTGGAAATCTACCGTATCGCTTCAAAGATTGAAGGGCTCCCCAGAGGTTTAAGCATGCATTGCGGAGGAATTGTAATTACTCCCCAGCCTGTCAATCGTTACGCTCCAATCGAAAAATCTTTGGAAGGCTTTCCGCTTCTTGCATGGGAAAAAGAGGGGACGGAAGCCGCCGGCTTTGTAAAAATTGATCTTTTGGGAAACAGAAGTCTTGCGGTTATAAGGGACGCTTTGGCGAATCTGGAAGAACAGGGTATACATATCGATCAGAATACATGGCATCCTGCAAACGACGCGCTGACAATCGAAGCGCTTGCAAGGGGCGACAGTATCGGCGTGTTTTATATCGAAAGCCCCGCAATGCGGCAGTTGCAAAAAAAAACCGGAGCGGGGGACTTTGATCATATTGTGATTCATTCAAGCATTATAAGACCCGCCGCTAATAAATTTATATCGGAATATGTGAGACGGCTTAAAGGCGGCGCGTGGGACCCCCTTCATCCGCGTCTTGATAAAATCTTAAACGAAACTTACGGTATTCTGTGCTATCAGGAGGATGTCAGCAAAACGGCTGTCGCACTTGCGGGTTTTGATGAAGTCGGCGCCGATAAACTGCGCAAGGTTATCGCGAAAAAAGCCGGAGTGCAAAAATTAAGGGTGTACGAAAACCAGTTTTTTGACGGCTGCAGGAAAAACGGCGTGGATGAAAAAACGATACGCGAAATTTGGGCGATGATGCTTTCATTCGACGGCTATTCATTCTGCAAGCCTCATTCCGCTTCTTACGCGATGGTCTCGTATCAGTCGGCGTATTTAAGGGTACATCATCCTGCGGAATTTATGGCGGCGGTTCTTTCTAATCAAGGCGGTTATTACCGTCCCCATGCCTATATCGCGGAGATCCGCAGGATGGGACTTTATACCATGGGACCGGATGTAAATATTTCACAGTACAAATATTACGGGTACGAAAAAAATGTTGTTATAGGTTTTATGGCGATAAAAGGTTTATCCGTATCGAGAGCGGGTGATATTATTAAAGAGCGCGAAAGGGGCGGGGATTATTTATCGCTTGAAGATTTTTCGCGGCGTGTTCGTCTTAACAGAGATGATATTATCGCTTTGTGTCCGGCAGGAGTCTTTGACAGTATTTCAGGCAGGGTAACGAGGGTTATGCAGGCGAGAAACCTGTTGTCCGTTCTTACGGAAAAACCGTCGCAGTTCTCGCAGAGGAACGTAGAGCAAGGAGAATTGTTTTCCAAGAACGATGAGCCTTCTTCGTCATTGAATGAGAATTCTCGTCAGCTTGCCGCGCAAAATAATTCATTGCGGGATGAATACAACGCTTTGGGTTTTCTCAGGAACGCGCATCCTTTGGTTTTATACAAGGATCGCCTGTTTGCGGTAAAGAACCGTGTAAAAGCTTCGCAAATAAGACAATACACCGGGCGTAATATAAAAATTGTCGGCTGGCCTATAACGCAGAAAGATGTCTGGACTAAAGACGGCTTAACCATGAGTTTTCTCAGTCTTGAAGACGAGACCGCCATGTACGAAACAGTTATTTTTCCGCAGATTTATGACCGCTACAATAAACTGCTCTTTGATCAGTATCCGTTGCTTGTGAGCGGACTTGTAACGGACGATCAGGGAGCGGTAATTTTAGAAGTGGAAAAAATCGAGGTTTTGTAAAAACAGCGCAGCGGAACGCTATCCTATCAATTTTTTATTCTCGTCTCTTATTTTTGCCAGCTCGCGCGAGATTCGTATGTGCCTTGCGACCTTATCATTGAGTTCTTTGGGTTTAAACGGTTTTACGATAAAATCCGACGCGCCGATACTCATGGCTTCGTTTACATGGTCGTGGGTTCCTTCCGTTGTTATAATAATTATCGGGGTTTCTTTATGATCCGGAAGAGTTCGTATCATCGGAATAAGATCGAATCCGTTCAGGACGGGCATTAAATAATCAAGGACGATCAATTCAGGTTTTTTCGTTTTCAGAAAATCCAGAACATCTTCTGATTTTGATAGTATGAAAACTTTGTATCTGTCCTGTAAAGCGTACTGCATCGCGCGCAGCATACTGCTTACATCGTCCACAATAAGAACATGCGGTTTGTTTCCGTCTTCGTCTTCAAAAGACATTTCTTTATGTTCACCGGGATTTAAAATCATTTCCACGCTTTCAATTAATTTCGTAGCCGAGAAAGGTTTAATTACATAATCGGCGGCGCCAAGGCTTAAACCTTTTACAACGCTTTCTCTGTCGCTCTTTCCTGTTAAAAATATTACCGGTATACCTGAATATTTATCGCTTGATTTCAAACCTTTTATGGCTTCGTATCCGTCGATATCCGGCATATTAATATCCAGCAGGATTAAGTCGGGACTGAAGAAGCTAAGAAGCTCGTACATTTTTACAACCGATTCCGCCGGAAAAATTTCGTAATAATCGCTTAACCTGTTTTTTACAGTTATCAAACTGTAACTAACATCGTCCACATAAATTATTTTTCTTTTGATCTCAGGCGGTTCATTTACCGGTTTTTGTTCCTGTTTTTCCATAATCGTCTCTCCATTAATTATCCAGATATGATAATCTTTCTGCAATATCTTTCAGGTTCATCATATCCATATTTCTTCGAATCCATTCTGTAAGACCATTATCGTTTTTATACTGATATCTGTCCAGTTGCGCCATCGCTTCATCGGCGGCGCCTATATCGTAATCCTTACACGCGGAATAAAGTTGTTTTAATACCCCTTCTTCTGGTATGTCCATCTTTGGCTTTGGGTTTTCGGTGTCCATGGAATTAAAAATTTCTTCCAGATCATTAACAAGTTTCCATGCCGCTTCGACAAACGGATTGTTGTGTTCGCTGATAAAATTTATATCGCCTTTCTCCGCCGCTCTTTCAAGGTCTTTGGCTTCTTTTGCGATTTGTTCGGCGTAGACATCCAGACTTGTTCCTTTTATGCCATGGACGTTTATCTTGTAAAGGCTTAAATTGGTTTCGTTTATACCGGCGTTTATTATACTGTCTACCGATGTTAACAATGATCTGATGCTTGCCGCGTATGAACGCAGAACTTTTAAATATGTATCTACATTGCCTTCGTACCGGAGAAGCCCTTTTGTTGTATTTATTCCAGGAATTTTACCGCTGAAGTGTCCAGCGGTTCCTGCATTTTCATTTACTGTATGTTCCAGCTCAGCTTCTTTTAAAGCTTCCGCTTCTTCACGGCGGGCAGCTTCAACTACATCGGGCGGATATTTGTCGCGGATATATTTATTTAAAACCGCGTTTAACTGGCGTATGTCTATAGGTTTGGAAATAAAATTATCGAAACCGTTATGAAGGAACATATCAGCCTGGCCCGCTACAGCGTTTGCTGTCAGTGAAACAATCGGTTTTGAATAATTTAAAGCGCGGATGCGTTTTGTCGCTTCTATTCCGTCCATTCCCGGCATCATATGATCCATGAAGATAATATCGTATTTGTTTCCGGCTTCGATTTTGTCGATAGCTTCCTGCCCGCTCATAACAGTGTCGATTTGCAGTTTATAAAGTTTCATCAAGCCGACAGCGACAAATAAATTTGTTTCAACATCATCAACAATTAATATATTTCCGTACGGCATCGGATCGCGCACAATTTGCCCTCTTTTTTTATGTGACGCGAATCCGACTTTAAACTGCCTGAAGTTTTCAACGATCTCTTTGCCAAGAACCTCGGTGGAATCCGTTACGCCCTGCGGCAGGCGTACTGTGAAAATTGTACCCTTGTTTGGTCTGCTCGAAACTTGTACGTCTCCGCCCATCAGGTTAACGAGGCGCTGAGTTATCGAAAGACCAAGCCCTGTGCCTTCTATAGAAACATTTTTTATCGAATTAAAACGCGCGTACTCGTCGAATAATTTTTCCAGTTGATCTTTGGTCATGCCTTGACCTGTATCCTGCACATCAATAACAAGAGTTATACCTTTTTTATCATCCTGCCATCTTACCTGCCCCCTCATTGAATGATCCGGTAAATATGAAAGCAGCGGAATGGTTTCTTTTTTTACAGACAGAGTAACATAACCGGCGTCTGTGTATTTAAACGCGTTGGAAAGAAGGTTGTTTAAAATCTGTTTAATGCGAAGTTCGTCTCCGATTAATCTAAACGGAATATTTTCATCAATATCAACTTTAAATTCGATTGGTTTGCTTTCGATGCGCATCATGTTCAAATGTACAGCGTCATTAATCATGCTTGCGACTTTATAATTTGTCGGCATTAATTCAAGCTTGCCGGCTTCTATTTTTGAAAAGTCAAGAATATCATTGATAATACCCAGTAATAAATCGCAGGAACTGTAAATCTTGTTAAGGCCTTCTTCTATTTCAGGCGAAAGTTTCTCATCCTGCATTAAAAGTTCCGTTACGCCCAATATTGCGTTCATCGGCGTGCGGATTTCATGGCTCATGTGCGCGAGGAACGCGGATTTCGCCTGATTGGCGGTTTCAGCCGCGTCGCGCGCGTTGCGTCTTTCTGCGCCTGAAATGGCAAGCGCCATCAAGTCCGCCAGGGAAGACGCAAAATTTTGCTCTTCAATCACCCATTCACGCATAAGAGGATAATCCCTGCAGCTCCACTGTTCGATACAAACAACGCCTGCCAGTTTACCGTCAACGCGGATAGGAGCGTCGAGCGCCGCGCATAAATGATCATATCCGCCGAATGAATTTATAATTAACTTACATTCATTTACATCGTTCATTACGATAACGCGCTCTGATTTTAAAAGCCTTGCGTATTCTGGGCTTCTTGATAAATCGTATTTTTCGTAGGCTGTATTTTCTCCCGAGTGAGCGTCATAAAGGGAAATACTTTCGAGTAAGTTTTGATTTTCTACATAGTTCCAAATCCCGATACGGTGGGCATTCAAAGCGCTGCATCCGTCCATCGCAACTGCTGTGGCGGCGTCCTTTAAAATTCCTGCGGAGATTGTAGGAGACTTTGTGATTTTTGAAAGCGAGTCGCTTAACTTTTTTGAATATTCATAGCTGGAAGTGATTTTATGTTCCATTTCTTTGCGTTTGGTAATATCGCGCGCTATACCAAGAAGTCCGACAACTTCGCCGTCGAGCATCAACGGCATTTTAATTGTTTCATACAATGGATTTGCTCCGTCAATCCGCGGTATGTGTTCCTCAAGCGCGTAAGTGCGTTTTTCCAGAACGACCTTGGCGTCGATTTTATTAAACCCTTCAGAAATTTCTTCGGGAAGCCCCAAAGCTTCCGTGCCGCTTTTCCCGACCAGATCGTCGATGCTTTTTCCAAAATGTTCTAGAAACGCTTTATTACAATGCAAAAAATGAAGATCCAGATTTTTTGTAAATATAAGATCCGGTATCGAATCGAACAGGGTAGTGAGCGTTGTTGTTTGAAGCGCGAGTTCGTCTGTGCGTTTTTGAACCAGTTCTTCAAGCTGTCTGCCTGTGCGGCGGCTTCTGAACAGGAAAGCCGCGGTAAGCGTGGTAATGCTTAAAAATACAGCGATTATTCCTAAGGTCAGCCACGTGTTTAATTCGTCATTGGTATGAATTGCGCAGCCGGATAACAAAGAAGTTAATAAAATCACCGAGGATATTTGACATATCAATCTGGATATTCGCATTTATATACCCTAAATTATATGACGGATGAGAAATTATATCAATTATCTTATTTTAGAAAATATGCAATTTCTTCATTTTCTCTGTCTTCTAGCTGGAGATCGCGCGACAGTCTTATGTGTTTTTCAACTTTATAATTAAGTTCTTTCGGTTCAAAAGGTTTTACAATAAAGTCGTTCGCTCCAAGCGCTTTTGCTTCTTTCACATTTCTGAACGTACCTTCGGTTGTCACTACAATTATCGGAATGTTGGCGAAGCCGGGCATTTCCCTTATCTTGGGTATGAGAGCAAACCCGCTTAGCCCCGGCATTAAATAGTCCAATATGATTAAATCAGGTCTGTTGTTTTGCAGGAAGTCAATTACAACTCCTGAATTGGAAAGCAGAGATACTTTGTACTTGTCGTGCAGGGCATGGTGTATTGTTCTTAACATGCTTGTCATATCATCAACAACCAGTATGTGCGTGTCGCTGTCGCTTTTTTCCGCAATCCTGTTTGCCGTATTTGATTTTGCGGAAAACAGGTTTTCGATACTGTCAATTAATTTTTCGGAATTAAAAGGTTTAATCACATAATCCGCGGCTCCAAGACTCAATCCTTTTACAACGCTTTCCCTGTCGCTGTTGCATGTAAGAAAAATAACAGGAATCGAAGAATAACGTTCGTCGGCTTTTAAATCTTTAATCGTCTCATAACCGTTAACATCCGGCATATTGACATCTAATAAAATTAAATCTGGCGTAACTTTTTCAAGAATTTTATACATTTTTTCCGCGGACTCGGAAAGATAAATTTCGTAAAATTTACTAAGACCTTTTTTAAAAGAAATTAAACTGTAATTCATGTCATCTACATAAATCAATTTTCTTCGACCGCCGGAAATTGCAGATGCTGTTACAAAACCGGATTTTGCCATAAACTCAATTCTCCTTTTTGAGCATGCTGTTAAGCTTTTCTGCGACTTCGTCAAAGTTCACTATATCGATGTTCTCCCGAAGCCAGAAAACAAGACCGTCATCAGATTCATATTGAAATAATTCTATCTCCGACATTACCGCGTCCGCTCCATCCATATCATAATTAACGCAAGTTTCAAGAAGTTTTTTTAATATAGTGTCGTCGGGTTTTTCTTTTTTAGGTTTAAGATTTCTTGTTCCCAGATCATTGAGCATTTCGTCTATACTATCAACCATTTTTTCTATTGTTTTTATAAAAGAAGGATTGTGTTCGTTTATATAATTTAAATTACCTTCCGCCGCGGCTTTTTCAAGCGCTGCGGCAGTTTCACCGATTTTCTGCGCGCAAATGTCAAGGCTTGTCCCCTTAATACCGTGTACATTTATCTTGTACAGGTTAAGATTCTCGCTACTGGTATTCTTAATTATTTTGAACGCTGTACGGATACTGATTGAATACGCATGCAGCACTCTGATATAGAACTCCGCGTCTTCCTCAAAGCGCGCAAAACCTTTATAAATATCAAGTCCGTGGATTTCCTTTGTAAGTAAGCGCGATTTAAGCGAATCGGCGTGTGAAACAGTTTTCGCGCCGGGACGAGCGCTGTCGGCGGAAGCGTTTTCAGTACGCGCGGCGTTAATTACATCCTGCGGCTGTTTATCGCGGATAAATTTGTTAAGGATCGCGTTTAACTGGCGTATATCTATCGGTTTGGAAATAAATTCATCAAAACCATTGCTTAAAAAAACATCCGCCTGCCCCGCTACGGCGTTTGCGGTAAGCGCGACAATTGGTTCCTTGTAACCTAAATCGCGAAGACGTTTTGTCGTTTCTATACCGTCCAGTTCCGGCATCATATGATCCATAAAAACTATATCGAATATTTCACCGTTTTTAATTTTATCAATCGCCTCGTATCCGCTGTTCGCTGTGGATATATTTAAACGATAAGGAGTCAGTAACCCTTTCGCGACATAAAGATTCGCCTCAACATCGTCAACAATTAAAACACTTCCGTAGGGCATAGGTTCGCGCGAGATCTGAACCCTCTTCATAAACGCCCTTGAATATGTGCGGAATTGTCTAAGATTATCGGCGACATCTTTGCCTATCGGTTCCGATTCGCATTTTCCCTGAGTTAACCGTACTTTGAAGACTGTTCCTTTGCCGAGTTCGCTTTCAACTTTAATTTCGCCGTTCATCATTATTATCAGTCTGCGCGCGATTGCCATGCCGAGTCCTGTTCCTTCCGTTGAACGATTGGTCTCCAGATTAAAGCGCGAATATTCGTCAAAGATTTTTTCGACTTGTTCTTTTGACATTCCCTGGCCTGAATCGCTGACAATAATAAAAAGATTTATCTCATCGTTGTTCCTGCCGTTCTCCGAATATATTGATAGTTTTACAGTCCCCGCCGAAGTGTATTTAAACGCGTTGGAAAGCAGGTTGTTTAATATTTGTTTTATGCGAAGCTCGTCGCCCACCATTTGCGCCGGCATATATTCATTCACAAAAAGTTCAAACTCGATTGGTTTACTGCCTATCCTCATCATATTCAACTGCGCGGAATCGCTTACCAAACTTGCTATATCGTATTTATTATTCATGAGTTCGAGCTTGTCAGCTTCGATTTTTGATAAATCGAGTATGTCGTTAATTATACTAAGCAAAAGATCGCCTGATGTGTATATTTTTTCGAACGCTTCTCTGTCTTCATTAATAAGAGATTCCTTCTCCAGTTGAATTTCGCTGATACCCAATATCGCGTTCATAGGCGTTCTGATTTCGTGGCTCATGGTGCTTAAAAAAGCGCTCTTTGCTTTATTTGCGTTTTCCGCTTCCACTTTTAGGACTTTAATTCTTTCAAACGGTCTCTTGATAAAAATGGAAGCGATTACCGCCGCGATAATACTTAAAAAAATGCTGACAATGGCAACGACAATAAGCCCCAAGCCTGTATCTTTAATCGGGCTTTCCGTAAGAGGCGCGACAACTCCAAGGCTCCAGCCTTCATCAGAACCTGATACAGGACGGAACGCGCAAACCCTAGGGATGCCGTAAACGGTATAATAACCTATGCCGGATTCTCCGCGCGTCATTTTCGTTACAGTCCGCGACAATTCTATAAAATCATTATCGATCTGCGCGACAGTGATATAATTAAATCTGTTTTGAATCCAATTATCGCGCGGATTGGAAATTGCGTACCCGTCAGCATCGCTCATATAAATATGGCCTGTTTCCCAAATGACAAACGGCGCAAGATGCTGCGTGAGATATGTTCCAGGAAGTGTCAGTACAAGTATTCTATTTTCTTTTGATAATTCAAAAGGAGCGGCAAGATAAAACATAACACCGTCCTCTGTGTCCCTTGTAGAAGAAAACGCTTTTTTTCCCGGAGCGCCCTGTTCTGTTTTAAACGCGTTTTTTATATATTTATCATTTAAAATATCTATTTCGGCGTATTTTTCCCCGGCTGCGGCAATCAACCCGCTTTCAAAGTCGTAAACCGCCGCTCCGGTAAATTCCAGGTTGGAATTATTCAGGTTTTCAAGGATTTCATGCCATCTTGATTCATTCGAAGCTTCCAGATTTTCAACCGCCCATCCGGCTGTTAATTTTAATCTCTCAAGTTCGCCGCTTATAAGCTGATCTGCGATACGCGCCATTATGTTAAGATCGGTTTCAAGTGAAACATCAATATTTTTTTCTACAAATATTATGCCGACAAACACGCTGAATATAATTATTAGCAGGTTTATCAAAACTATTACCAGTATCGCTTGCAAACGTATGTTCATTTAAAACCTTCTTTATAAAGGTGTATAAGAAAAACCTGACTAATTCTTGAAAAGCGGGAAACGGGAGTCGGACCCGCGACATCGACCTTGGCAAGGTCGCGCTCTACCACTGAGCTATTCCCGCGCTGTCTGTTAACCCTAATAAAAAACGACATTTTTGTCAAGTAGGTTAAATGGCAGTAACCGTCTGTTTTCATCGAAAATTCTCCGTTTTAAGCGAATTTAGCGCTTATTGTTTTTACCAGTTCGTTTACATCGTTAAAGACTTTTGCAACATCCGGGTCGAAGTGAGTGCCTGAGCTGTTCATTATAATTTTTAACGCTTCTTCGTGGGTAAACGCCTTTTTGTAAGGACGTTCGGAAACAAGAGCGTCGTAAACATCGATGATTGCCATCATTCTGCTTTGAAGCGGGATTTCAGCTCCCTTCATTCCGTATGGGTACCCTGATCCGTCCCACCGTTCATGATGATATGCCGCGATCATTTTCGCGTTATGCAGGAATTCCGCGTCTCCTGTTTGTTTGATCGCGTCTTCTATAATACGTTCGCCTTCCATGGAATGTTTTTTCATTTCTCCGTATTCTTCGTTTGTTAATACAGCCGGTTTATTCAGGATGGAATCGGAGATAACGATTTTTCCCAAATCATGCAGGCGCGCTGACGAAATAACCGATTCCATATTCCAGTTTTTCATTTCATCTTTATATACTCCCTGCTTCAGCATCGCGTCGATTAAAATTTTAAAATATACCGCCGTTCTGTCGATATGTCCGCCTGTGTTTTTATCGCGGTTTTCAACAAGGTCTGCGAACGCGTGCACAATTCCGTTCTGGAGAAGTTCAAGTTGTTTTGTTCTTTGAGCGAGTTCGGCGGTGCGTTCACGGATCAGTTCGTCAATTTGCAGATGATTTTTGATGCGGTTTAACAGAACCGGTTTGGAAAACGGTTTCATAATAAAGTCGACGGCTCCAAGTTCAATTCCGTGCGCTTCGCTTTCAGGATCGGTTATGCTTGTCAGAAATATTACCGGAATCGCAGAATATGAATCGCTTGACTTAAGCATCTTCATTACTTCAAATCCCGACAGATCGGGCATTTCAATATCCAGTAGAATTAAATCAGGTATAAATTTTTCAAAAGCAGAAAACATTTTTGCGCCCGAAGACAACGCGATCACTTTATATTGTTCCGCAAGAGCATTCTCCGCTGTTGTAAGGTTTGTGGCGTTATCATCGACGATAAAAATAGTTTTCTTCATATTCTCATCCTGCATTAAATGAATTTCTTTACGCGTTCCAGCAATGTCGATTTTATAATCGGCTTAATGACAACATCCAGCGCTCCGGCTTTTAACGAGTCATTTTTTAAATTTTCATCTTCCAGTCCTGTTAAAAAAATGACAGGGATTTCCTTCCACTGCGGATTTTCTTTCAGTTTTACAATTGCTTCAAAACCTGTCATCTCGGGCATTTCGATGTCGAGCAGTATCAGATTCGGCTGTTTTTTTTCCAGAAGTGCGAACATTTTTTGCGCGGACGGCATTGTTAATACTTTGTATTCGCCTTCAAGCGCGGACGCCGCTACTGTCAGATTCGCGTCATTGTCATCTACAATAAAAATCATCTTATCCATAATTTCTCCTTATTTTTACTTATTCAAGTTCAGAAAGTCTTTTGGCTATTTTGGTGAAATCCATTTTGTTTAAATTTTCACGCAGCCAGCTTACCAGATTGTCGTCCGCGCTGTATTGATATTTTTCGATTTCTTCCATCGAGTTATCTGCTTTGTCAATGTCGTATCTTTCACACGCCGCGCGCAGTATTTGCAGTATTTCAGGGTCCGGTTTTTCTTTTTTTGGTTTTTTATTTTCCGGGTTAAGACTGACAAGCATAACTTCAATAGCGTTGATTAGTTCCCATGCGTCGTTTATGAACGCTTCGTTATGCTCATTGATGAAATCTAAATTGCCCGCAGCCGCCGCGTCTTCAAGAGTTCCCGCTGTTGTGCCTACATTCATTGCATAAATGCCGAGGCTTACTCCCTTGATGCCGTGCACCATTATTCTGTAACTGCTGATATTTTCGCTTTTCAATGCCGGCTTGCTTATTTTTTCCATTTCCTCAAGCTTTAAACGAACGCTTGCGGCATAGGTGCGAAGAATTCTTAAATATATTTTTTCATCGTATTCATACCGTTCAAGCCCTTTCTCAATATTTATCCCTTTAATTTCCTTGCCCGAAAAAAGCGATGCCGGCTGAGCGCTTTCTAAAGTCGCAATATGCGTGGACAATTCGGTCTCAGCTTCGTCAAAGTCGCTGTGGGTAACATGTTCTGTGATTCTTTTAAGAACTTCCCTTGTTTCCTTTGCGCATTTTTTTATTTCACCGATAACATCCAGCGCCGCTTTCCTGTCGTAATCGGCGCACGCTTCCAGAATTGATTTAAGCTTAACAATAAGATCCGCGCTGTCGCTTTCCGACATGTCTGTCTCTTCGCCGCCTTCGCTTAGTTTTTGTTTAAGTTTTTCCAGAACAGCGCGTAATTGGCTGATAAATTCCTGAGACGATGTTTTTATCGGAACCATATCTTTTTCATGTCCAGCTTTTTCCAGTTTTGCCGCAAATTGCGACAACTCAGTTTCGCCGATAACATGAAGAGTGCTTTTCATGCCGTGAACCAGGACTGTAAATTTGCGTAAAACATTTTCCTCTTCGTATCCTGAGCTTTTATTTTCTTCAAGCCACTCAAGAGTTTTTTCAGCGTCTCTGGTAAACGCTTCTATAACAAGAGGATCGACTTTTAAAGAAGTGTCAGGGACTTGAACAATAGCTGCCGCTTGAGCGCGCGCCGCGTCAATTACTTCCTGCGGCTGTTTGTCGCGCACAAATTTATTCAAAATTGAATTCAACTGGCGTATGTCTATCGGCTTGGAAATAAAATCGTCAAAACCGTTTTGCAGGAATATTTCAGCCTGTCCCGATACCGCGTTGGCTGTAAGCGCGACAATAGGTTCTTTGTAACCCATATCGCGGATACGTTTCGTTGTTTCGAGCCCGTCCATTTCCGGCATCATATGATCCATAAAAATTACATCGAACACTTCGCCGTTTTTAATCCTGTCTATCGCGGCGAACCCGCTGTCTGAAGAGCCGACTTTGATTTGATACGGAGACAATAACCCTTTTGCTACATAAATATTCGCTTCTACATCGTCAACAACAAGGATATTGCCGTAAGGCATCGGGTCGCGCGAAATTTGAACCCTTTTCATGAATCTTTTTGAATGTGTGCGGAACTCCTGAAGATTTTCCGCCACTTCGTGTCCAAGTTCGCCGGAATCTGTTTTTCTCTGAGGCAGACAAACCGTGAATACAGAACCTTTTCCCGGTTCGCTTTTTACGATTATTTCTCCGTTCATGAAATTTATCAGTTTGCGCGTAATGCTCATGCCAAGCCCTGTGCCTTCCGTTGTACGGTTGCTCTCCTGGTTAAAGCGTGAATATTCATCAAAGAGTTTATCAACCTGTTCTTTTGTCATTCCCTGTCCCGAGTCGCTTACAACGATAACAAGAACTATTTCTTTGTCATTTTTTCCGCTTTGCGCATCGATTGTTAACTTAACAGAACCAGCGGCTGTGTATTTAAACGCGTTGGAAAGAAGATTGTTTAAAATTTGTTTTATACGAAGTTCATCGCCCATTAAATGAGAAGGCATTTTTTCGTTGACATTCAATTCAAAATCTATGGGTTTGCTTCCGATTCTCATCATATTTAATTGAGCGGTGTCGCTGATAAGGCTTGCTATATCGTATTTTCCTATGACAAGTTCCAGTCTGTCCGCTTCAATTTTTGAAAGATCCAGTATGTCGTTAATAATGCTTAAAAGCAGATCTCCTGATGTATGAATTTTTTCAAACGCTTCTCTTGATTCGTTATCGCCCGCTTCTTTATGAAGCTGTATTTCGCTTATGCCCAATATCGCGTTCATGGGAGTGCGGATTTCGTGGCTCATTGTGCTGAGAAACGCGCTTTTCGCTTTATTCGCCGCATCGGCTTCTTCTTTCAATATCGCGATTTTTTCAAAAGGTCTTTTTATAAAGTTAGATGCAATTATTGCGGCGATTACATTCAATAACACACTGACAAGAGCGACGATAAAAAGTCCCGTGTCAACATCGCTAATCGGGCTTTCGGGAAGCGGCGCGGAAATTCCGATGCTCCATCCTTCGTTTGAGCCTGAAACCGGTCTGAACGAACCGATACGTTTAACCCCGCCGATAAAATAATGCGATGTTCCGGTTTCTCCGTGTATCATGCGCGTCACCATGTCCGCGGTTTCTATAACATCGCTGTCATTTTTTGATAATTGGATAAAATTCATGCGCTCATTCACCCAATTTTCTCTTGGGTTGGATATTACATACCCTTTCGAATCGCACAGGAACATATGGCCTGTTTTCCAGATCACAAACTGTGAAAGGCGGTTTGTAAAGTACATACCGGGAAGAGTAGCGATAAGTACGTTATTATTTGAATAGGGAACCGACAGATAAAAGACAACCCCATTGTCTGTCGGGATTGTGGTGGAAATGGCTTTATATTTTACAGAGGCTCCTGCCGGTAAAAATGAATTTTTAATATATTGTTCGTTCATCACGTCAATTCCGGCGTGTTCTCCCGAAGACGCGATTAATCCGCTGTTTGAATTTATTACCGCCATTCCGATAAACGGGTGTATGCTTGAGTTATCTGAAATAATTTTTTGCCATTCCGATTCATTGGACATTTCCAGCATTTCCGCAGTCCGGGACGCTTTTAGTTTTAGAATTTCCAGTTCTTTACTTACAAAATTATCCGCAATATGCGCGATTACTGAAAGGTCTGTTTCTAAAGATAAATCGATATTCTTCTCTACATAATTAATTCCTGAAAATACCGAAAATAAAATTATCACCATATTTGTTAAGATTATTACAAGTATTGCTGTTAGACGAATATTCATTTTTTACCTTCTTTTATCGCGGCAATTAACGCTGTGACCTCGCTTTCGGCTTCTTCAAAATCACTGTGGATTACATATTCCATGATTTTATCCAAAGAAGTTTTAGTTTCCTTTACGCAATTTTTAATTTCGGAAAGAATATCAAGCGCGCCTTTTCTGTCGTAATCTGCGGTTTTTTCCTTGATTGCAAGAAGTTTTTCGTTTAATTCTTTCTCCGGCATAATATCTGCGCTGTTTTCGTTTTTATTCAAGGATTCAAGTTTTTCAAGAAGATCGCGCAGGTTTTTTGTAAAGTCGGGAGCGGATGTTTTTATCATCTCTGTATTTTTTTCGCGGCCGAATTTTTCAAGTTCCAGCGCCTTTGCGGAAAGTTCTTTTTCACCGATGTTAAAAAGCGAACTTTTCATGCCGTGGACAAAAACTGTAAATTTTCTTAATGTTTCATCGTCCTCGTATTTTGAATCTTTGTGTTCGTCAAGCCAGTCAGCCGCTTTACGCGCGTCCCGTATAAAAGATTCGCGTAAAATTGAATCATCTTGCGCCGGTATTTCAAAGTTAGCGTTTAACTCCGTTTTTAACTTGCGGGCGGCTTCGATAACTTCCGGGGGCTGTTTGTCCCTGATAAGTTTGTTAAGAACTATATCCAACTGGCGGATATCTATCGGCTTTGAAATAAAATCATCAAAACCTTTATGCAGGAAAATGTCCGCCTGCCCCGCTACAGCGTTGGCGGTGAGCGCGACTATCGGAGCTGTATATCCCATGGCGCGAATTTTTTCCGCCGCTTCAATGCCGTCCATTTCCGGCATCATGTGATCCATAAAAACAATATCGTAAATATTTTTGTTTTCTATTTTGTTTATCGCTTCCTGTCCGCTCATGGCTGTGTCAATTTGAAGCCTGTAAAGTTTCATAAGACCCGCGGCGACATATAAGTTTGTTTCAACATCATCAACAACAAGAACGCTGCCGTATGGCATCGGGTCGCGGGTAATTTGCCCCCATCTTTTCTGGGTCATGTAATTCAGGCGGAACTTTCGCAGGTTTTCCGCAAGTTCTTTGCCGATGACTTCCTGGTCTACATAAACTTGAGGCAGCCGCACAACAAATGTGGAACCTACGCCCGGCTCGCTTTCTACGCTGATTTCGCCGTTCATCAAAGATAAAAGACGCTGCGTAATCGCTAACCCCAATCCTGTTCCTTCGACAGTATGGTTCTTCTCCTGATTAAAACGCGCGTATTCTTCAAACAGCCTTGCAAGCTGTTTTTTTGTCATGCCGTGTCCCGTGTCCTGCACTCTCAGCATAAGCGTTACACGATCATTCGCTTTACAATTCGCGGGAATTTCTGTTTCTACTGTAAGAATAACTTTTCCGGCTTCCGTGTATTTAAACGCGTTGGAAAGCATATTGTTTAAAATTTGTTTGATGCGGATCTCGTCGCCAATTAAATTTGAAAGAATGTTTTCATCAAGATTGAGTTCGAACTCAATGGGCTTACTGCCGATTCTCATCATATTAAGCTGAACAGAATCGTTTATCATGCTCGCGAGTTTATATTCGGCAGGCATAATGTCGAGCTTGCCTGCCTCGATTTTTGAAAAATCGAGTATGTCGTTGATAATGCCGAGGAGCAGATCGCAGGAGCTGTAAATTTTTCCAAGCCCTTCTTCAATTTCCAGCGGCAGCGATTCATATTGAATTAATATTTCCGTAACGCCTAAAATCGCGTTCATGGGTGTGCGGATTTCGTGGCTCATGTTCGCGAGGAATGAAGATTTCGCCAGAGACGCCGCAAGCGCGGCTTCTTCCATTTCCTTGCGTTTTGTAATATCGCGCGCTATCGCCAGAATACCGACGATTTTTTTATCCACCGTTAGAGGTATTTTAATCGTTTCATAAAGCGGCTTTGTTCCGTCAAAGCACGGTATAACTTCTTCGACTGTAATCGCTTTTCCTTCCGTGTAAACATGACGATCAAAAGAATCGAAATTTGCGGCTTCTTCGGCGCTTACTCCCAGACATCCTTCGCTGTTATGCCCGATAATATCGTCAATTTTCTTGTTAAAATGATCTAGAAACGCTTTATTGCAATGCGTAAAACGTATGTTCAAATCTTTCATGAAGACAAGATCGGGAATGGAATCGAACAAAGTGGTAATTGTATTTTGATGAACGGCAAGTTCGTGTGTCCGTTTGTTTACAAGAGCTATAAGCTGTTTCCCCTG